>JAUVEN010000013.1 GCA_030594815.1 Gammaproteobacteria bacterium | reverse complement strand
AAAACCAACCTATGGCCGTGTTTCACGTTACGGCATGATCGCGTTTGCGTCGAGTTTGGATCAAGCCGGTACTTTTACCAAAACAGCTGAAGATTCTGCATTAATGTTAAACGTTATGTCGGGCTTTGATGAAAAAGATTCCACCAGTGTTGATAAAGAAGTGCCCGATTACACTGCAAACTTAAGCCAATCTTTAAAAGGTATAAAAATCGGTTTACCCAAAGAATATTTTGGTGAAGGTTTAAATGCGGGCGTAGCGAAAGTCGTTGAAGAAGCTATCGCAGAATATAAAAAAATGGGTGCTGAAATTATTGATATCAGTTTACCGAACTCGCACTTATCCGTTCCTGCTTATTATGTAATAGCCCCCGCTGAATGTTCATCGAACCTTTCACGCTTTGATGGTGTGCGTTTTGGTTATCGCTGTGATGATCCAAAAGATTTAGAAGACTTATATAAACGCAGTCGTGGCGAAGGTTTTGGTGAAGAAGTTAAACGTCGTATTATGATCGGGACTTATGCTTTATCCGCTGGTTATTACGATGCATATTATTTAAAAGCACAAAAAATTCGTCGTTTAATCAGCGATGACTTTAAAGCTGCATTTGAAAAAGTTGATGTCATCATGGGGCCAACTTCTCCCGAGGTTGCATTTAAAGCAGGCGAGAAATCAGACGATCCCGTATCAATGTATTTATCAGATATCTACACCATAGCAACAAACCTCGCCGGTTTACCCGGTATGTCCGTGCCATGTGGTTTCTCAAATAAGATGCCCGTTGGACTGCAGATTATTGGTGATTACTTTGATGAATCACGTTTACTCAATGTTGCACATCAATATCAACAAAATACTGACTGGCATACACAAATGCCAGATGCGTTTAAGTAATTAAAACCTAACGCAAAGGCGCAAAGGCGCAAAGAAACGCAAAGGTTTTATTTATTTTGTCATAAGTTGAGAGAATTTATAGTGTATACGAGAACAAGCAATAATGTTTTTTCTTTGCGGTTCTCTGCGCTCTTCGCGCCTTTGCGTTGAAGGGGTTTAAGAATTATATAAAGGTTTAAGAATTATGGAATGGGAAACAGTTATTGGTTTAGAGATTCATACGCAGCTTGCGACGAAAAGTAAAATTTTCTCTGGCGCAGCAACGGCGTATGGTGCAGAACCAAACACTCAAGCATGTGCGGTTGACCTGGGTTTGCCGGGAGTGCTGCCTGTATTAAATAAAGAAGCCATCAGGATGGGCGTAAAATTTGGTTTAGCGTTAGATGCTGAAATTGGTTTGATCTCGGTGTTTGATCGTAAAAACTATTTTTATCCTGACTCACCAAAAGGCTATCAAACTACACAAATGGATTTTCCAATCGTTGGTAAAGGTACGTTAACCATTGATTTAGAGGATGGCACAAAGAAAGTGATTGGGGTTACCCGTGCGCATCTGGAAGAAGATGCGGGTAAATCGTTACATGAAGACTTCCAGGGTATGACGGGAATTGATCTTAACCGTGCCGGTACTCCGTTACTTGAAATTGTTTCTGAGCCAGATATGCGTTCAGCAAAAGAAGCGGTGGCTTACATGCGTAAAATGCATTCATTGGTGCGTTACATTGGTATTAGTGATGGCAACATGCAGGAAGGTTCATTCCGTTGTGATGCTAACGTTTCAGTGCGTCCTAAAGGGCAAAAAGAATTTGGTACACGTGCTGAGTTAAAAAATATTAACTCCTTCCGTTTTGTAGAACGTGCAATAAACATTGAAATTGAACGTCAAATTGATTTGATTGAAGCCGGTGGTAAAGTCGTACAGGAAACACGCTTGTATGATTCAGATAAAAATGAAACGCGTTCCATGCGTTCAAAAGAAGAAGCAAATGATTATCGTTACTTCCCTTGCCCCGATTTGTTACCAATAAAGATTACACAAGAATTCGTTGAAGAAATTCGTACAACGCTACCTGAATTACCAGATGCAAAAAAAGTACGCTTCATAAAAAGTTTTGATTTAAAAGAAGACGATGCAAATACGTTAGTGACTAACCGTGAAACAGCGGAATACTTTGAAGCAGTTGCAACAAAATGTGGTGATGCAAAATTAGCGGCTAACTGGGTGATAGGTGAGTTATCAGGTTATCTTAATAAAGAAGATGTAGATATCACTGCAAGTCCTGTAAATGCAGAAATGTTAGCGTTATTGATCACGCGAATTAAAGACAATACTATCTCTGGGAAAATTGCTAAACAAGTTTTTGAAGCATTATGGAAAGGTGAAGGTAAAGATGCGGATGCAGTCATTGAAAGCAAAGGTTTAAAACAAATCACCGACACGGGTGAGATTGAAGCGATTGTGGATGAAATTATCGCTGCTAACCCGGAACAAGTTGAACAATTTAAAGCAGGTAAAGAAAAAGTGCTTGGTTTCTTTGTTGGTCAGTGTATGAAAGCGTCAAAAGGTAAAGCTAATCCTGGTCAATTAAACCAGCTTATTCGTGACAAGCTTAAATAAAAAATATAACCAGGAGGATTCTGAGAGAGTGATTCATGTGCACTCAGTTTATCTTGAAGTTCTCCTGATTTCTTAGTATTAAAATCTTAATTTTAAATCACAGAAGTCTCGTCAAACATATTAATTCTGCTATAGTGATTAATAATAAAAAATTTTCGCATAGGACGTAGTTATTGTCTGACTTAATTAATAATTACAGAAGTTTTGATGAAAATGTCCAGTCGGACAAATTAAAACTTTTGTATCATCAATCTTTTCCGGCCGTTTTTTTTAGCCTTATTGCGGCATTTATTTATGTCGGTATCTTATGGCCTAAAATGGATAACAATTTGTTGTTCATCTGGTTGGGCATAGTAGCTCTTTCCTCTTTTCTTCGTCTATTTCTTTTTTTTACCTATCGTCACAGAGATCCTCAGGGAGATGAGGTGCTTAAATGGGAAAGACCTTATTTTATTACACTGATGATGTCGTCATCCATATGGGGTGTTGGGGCACTATTACTTAGTTATAATTTATCTTTTCTTTATCAAACGATTACTTATTTTATATTAATGGGAATGGCCGGTTCCGCACTGACAGTTTATTCTGCTATTCGTTATTTCTCTGTATCAACTGTAGCCATAATATTATTACCCACTATTCTTTGGTTTTTGTATTTAGGTAATAATACCTCGATAATGATGTCTGCTCTTGGAATTATTTTTATGGTTTCAGCATATAGGGCAACGCTTGTGCTTTCTGACTCCTTACATTTTAGTTATATGTTGACGCATGCTCTTGGCAGAGCAAAAGAAGAAGCAGAAAGGTTAGCTAGTATTGATATGCTAACAGGAATAAATAATCGACGAGCTTTTACTAAGTTAGCAAAAAATCAAGTCGAGTATTGTAAACGCCATGAACACCCTGTTTCGGCTATAATTATTGACGCGGATCACTTTAAAAATATAAATGATACACATGGCCACGCTTCAGGTGATGCAGCATTACAACATTTGTCTCAAATACTGCAAAATTTAACACGTGCCTCGGATGTTATTGGACGAATTGGTGGTGAAGAATTTGCAGTTTTGCTGACAAGTACTAATGTTAATGATGCAATGCTTGTTGCTGAAAAATTAAAAAGCTGGATCGCCGATAATCCTGTTCATATAGATGATGAATATTTTTCTATAACGGTCAGTATTGGAGTTGCCTCTGATGATAAGTATGATCTTGAACTGCTTTTAAACAATGCCGATAAAGCAATGTATAAAGCTAAACGTGAAGGCCGTAACCAGGTTGTTTGTTTCTAACTAACTGAATTAATAAATAGAAAGTTTTATGAAAGATACCCTGCAAAGATTCCTGTTTGAAAACCTTGCCGTGCGTGGTGAACTGGTACATCTTGACGCAACCTGGCAAGCAATTCTGGAGCGTCACTCGTATCCTGCACCGGTACAAAAAATATTAGGTGAGTTAATGTCTGCTGTTAGTTTGCTGCTCGCTACACTTAAATTTAAAGGTCAGCTTATTGCACAAATTCAGGGTGATGGACCAGTAAGTTTATTGGTTGTTGAAGGCACCAGTGAAAAAACGTTACGTGCAACAGCAACAGTAAAAGAAGGACACAGTAATTTTTCAGATAGTTCGCTTCAGGGCCTTTTTGGTGATGCAAGACTGGTTATCACGCTTGAGCCGGAACAGGGTGAACGTTATCAGGGCATTGTTGCATTAAAAGGTGAAAATCTCGCAGCGGCACTAACAGATTATTTACTTCGTTCCGAACAACTGGATACCGACCTGTGGTTGGCTGCAGATGAACAACAAGCTGCGGGTCTGCTTATCCAAAAATTGCCGGATACTGAAAAAGTAAAATCAACGTCTAATATTCTTTCATTTGACGTGTCTGAAGAAAATATTGATTTGGATGGATGGAATCGCATTCAACAGCTGTCATCAACGATTAAAGGTGATGAGCTATTACAGCTTGATGCCGAAGAGATTATTCATCGCTTATATCACGAAGAAGATGTTCGCATGTTTGATGCGGAATCCATTTCCTTTCGTTGTTCCTGTTCGCGAGACAGGGTGGGAAATATGTTACGTTCCTTAGGTGTGGAAGAAGTACATGATATTTTAAAAGAAGAAGAGTCAATTGATGTTGTTTGTGAGTTCTGTATGCAAAAATACTCATTTGATGCCGTCGATGCAGAACAAATCTTTGCTGCTGCGGTTGTTCACCAGGCGCCAAAATCAGAGCAATAAAATCTATTCAGACCTTTAACATCATAAGCTAATGCTGGCTTATTCATAAATTTCTACATACATCTTATTATGTATGTAAGTGCTTACTATTGTAAAAAATAATTTCAAGTTGTAACGTTTCCTGACGATAAAGAAATGACATACATTAAAAATAGAATAAAAAATCGTCAAAAATAAATTTCAGGGTTTCATTTTAGAATGAAAAATATGGTTCACTTTGGTTTTAGTCTAGTCATATTAATTATGACAATCCTTGCCTTCGTCTGGCTGGATAAAATTCAAGAGTCAAATGACACTGTACTTGAGCTTATAGAGCAATATGACACTAAAATCGAACATGCATATGTCATGCGTTCAGCAGTCCTCTACCGATATAACCAGCTTCTTTCGTTACTTATTATTGATGATCCCTTTGAGTTAGATGAAAAGATATCTGAGTTTTATCATGCCGCAGATATTTTTCGTTATGCCAGAAGTGCCCTGCATGAGATGCCAATGAGCTTACAAGAAATTGAAATTCATAAGAGGCTGGATGAACATACCCTTATACCCCAACAATATAATGTTCAAATTGCAGAAATGTTCAGAGATTCTGCACCTAAAGAAGAAATTATCGTACTTCTAAAAGCGGCCAGAGAAGGGCAAGCCGCATTATTAAGTGTGCTTGATGAGTTTGTTGCATTACAAAAAGAAAAAGATGAAGCTGCCGTCAATTTTAGTAAGAAAATATTTGGTGACTCGATTTATTGGATTTCATTGTTTGGAGTCATTGCCTTCTTGATTTCTGTTGCTATTAGTCGTTATGTAGGACGTGCTGTCGCAGATAAAAATGAACAGTTACTGCTGGCAGGTAAAGAGATGGCGAGAGCCTATAAAAAAGCAGAAGCGGCGGCACTTGTTAAATCTGATTTTCTCGCGACCATGAGCCATGAAATGAGAACACCATTAACCGCGATCATAGGTTTTGCTGAAACGACTTTATTTAGTGAACAAACAATTGAGCAAAGACAAAATGCAATCCAAACGATTATCCGTAGTGGTAAACATCTTTTACAGATAATAAACAATATTCTGGATCTATCAAAAGTTGAAGCAAACAAGCTTAATATTGAAAAAGTTGAGTTAATGCCTTTTGAATTATTAGCTGATGTAGAAATACTTATTCGTCCTTCTGCCGAGGAAAAGGGCCTGGGATTTTCTATTAATTATATGTTCCCTTTACCTAAAATTATTATTAATGACCCTCTTCGAATAAAACAAATATTAATTAATCTTTGTAATAACGCTATTAAGTTTACTGAAGAAGGTTATGTGTTAGTTAATGTCAGCAGTAATATAGAAAATGGCACATTATTATTTGAGGTCGCTGATACCGGTGTCGGTATAAATGAAGAGCAACAAAAATTTATTTTTGATGCATATCGTCAGGCAGATTCTTCAACGACAAGAAGATTTGGTGGCACAGGTTTAGGTTTGTCACTATCAAAAGAACTGGCGGAAAATTTAGGTGGTTCACTCAAGGTTGAAAGTGAACCAGGTGAAGGCAGCAAGTTTAAACTTTCTCTTTCTTTTGATACCTCCGGTACCACAGAAATTGTCTTTGATAGAGAACACATCCCCAAGTTTGATGATGGCAAGGTTAAGGTTAAGCCATCGATACGATTATCAGGCCATGTATTGCTGGCAGAAGACAGTAAAGACAATCAGGATTTATTTTCTATATATTTGCATCGCATGGGTGTGGAAGTAACTATTGTTGAGAATGGTCAACTGGCAATAAATGCTGTTAAGGAAAATAATTTTGATCTTGTTTTAATGGATGTACGAATGCCTGTTATGAATGGACATGATGCAATGAAAGCGCTTCGCGATGATGGCTTTGATAAACCTATTATCGCTATCACTGCGAATGCAATGCAAGAAGATCAAGACGCTTGCTTTGATTGTGGGGCGAATGATTTTTTAACAAAACCTATCGATGTCATTGCCTTTGGTCAAACGTTACAAAAATATCTAAAAGAGAAAGTAGCAGAAAACAACAGTGATGCTTCTTACATTTATTCGTTATTAGAAAGTGAACCGAATGCGGTTGATCTGATTCGGCGTTTTATTCATCACCTGACTGATGATTTAAGTGAGATTGAGGAGCTTATTTATTCGCATGACTGGAAAGATTTAATTGAAACGTTGAATAAGTTAAAAAATTCATCGGGTAGCTTTGGTTGTCCAGGGATAGCAATCTTTGCGGGAAAAATGGAATTTCAGGCAACAAGTCATAACACGGATGAATTAAATAATTTGTTTTCCGAAATGAGTGAATACTGCAAGACGGTTATAAATGAACTTTCTGAAAAAAATATAATATAGTCAATTAACTGCGGTAAATTAACTACAGGCAGGACATGCTGGATCTTTTTTAAGTTTTAAGGTTCGCCATTCCATATGCAACGCATCGAGCACTAATAGTTTTCCATCAAGTGTTTCACCAATATCAAGCAATACTTTAATTGCTTCCGTTGCCTGTACAGAGCCGATGATGCCAACAACTGGCGATAAAACACCGTTGTTACTACATGATGTGTCCAGCTCGCCTTCATCTTTATACAAACAGCGGTAACATGGACTGTAGGGCGTTTTGTTAAAGACACTGATCTGGCCTTCCATTCGAATAGCGGCACCCGATATTAATGGAGTATTACTTTTGAGGCTCTGCGTATTTAGTGTAAAACGACTGCTAAAATTATCGGTACCATCAATAACAATGTCAGCCGCAGCAACTTCTTCAGCCAGCTCATGTTCATGAAGTCTTCTGGCAAACGTTGTTATTTTAATTTCAGAATTTAAATTTTGAATCGTTTCTTTTGCCGATTCGACTTTGTTTAATCCAATATCATTCGTGCTATGAATAATTTGACGTTGTAAATTTGAAAGCTCAACAACATCATCATCAACAAGTACAAGATGCCCAACACCTGCTGCGGCAAGATACATAGCAACCGGAGATCCAAGCCCTCCCATTCCTATGATTAATACCCGTGATGCCAGTAATTTTTCCTGACCTTCGACATCAATTTGCGGCAGCATAATTTGCCGACTATAGCGTAAGAGTTGATCATCATTCATGGGATGAAGAATAAAGATAAATAGGAATAAAAGAAACAAAAAAACAGGTTTAGCCACGAAGGACACAAAGAACACCAAGAAAGAAAAGCTTTAACCACAGGGACGCCCAAAGGGCATAACCTTGTACTGTTTTCAACAGTATAAGACCACACAAGAGCTCGAGGAAAAAGCAATGTGGCTCCGTGGTTAATTTTTTATGTTTTTCTTCGAGTCCCTGGTGTTCTTCGTGGCTAACTTTAAAGGTAATTGCGCCAGTGATCGGGGCGTGTGTCCCTGCAGCCATGAGGAAGTTGTTGATAGCGGTTAATAAATACTTCACGAGTACAGTTTAACTGGCCCTCGGGGCAACCTAGGTTAGCGCGTTCAGTCTCTTCGGTATAACGATAAAGAGCACGTTTAAGTTTGATGAGTAAGTTATTATCAAGATGAAAACCAACGGTCGTTAGCAATTCTTCTATATCAACTAAGGTAAAATAGCGCAGGTCGTAGTGGATAATGAGGTGTGTTTCAGAGATAGCATCAGCTAAAAGAACGCCATCAAGATCATCAAGCATTTGGCTTGCTGTCAGAGCTTGATTTTCATCGTCATGTAACGGGTTAAATATGACGTCACGTTGTTTAGTGAAGTTAGTCATCTTTTTCTCCTATACTTTAATCCTAACCTTAATAAGAGCAAGGTCAATAGAAAAAGGGCGTTTATGTGATTTAAATCTTTTATATAAGAGTATTAGTAACTACTGAATATAGCCTATCGCAACGCGAGGATTATCATTGTCGTCGTTAAAGTTACTTACTTTAGCGAAGTTCGAGGCTTTTAGTAAATTACAAACCTCTTCAGCCTGGTCATAACCGTGCTCAATGATCAAAGCTCCACTTTTTTTAAGATATTCCAGGCTATCTCTTATAATCCGGCGTATATCATTAAGTCCATCCGCGCCAGAGGTAAGCGCAGAAAGTGGTTCAAAGCGAACATCACCTTGTTTAAGATGTGGATCGTTTTCTTTTATATAGGGTGGGTTGCTGACAATCATATCGAACTGTTTATTTTCCAGCTCTGCAAACCAGTCACTTTGAATAAACTCAATATTTGAAATATGATTTATGATGGCATTTTGTTTAGCAATATCCAATGCCGCACTAGATTGATCAGTAGCAGTAATAAAACAGTTTGGTTTTTCTTTTGCTAAGCTCAATGCAATGGCGCCGGTACCGGTACCTAAATCCAGTATTTTCCATTGTGTATTTTCAGGAATAATATCGAGCGCTAACTCAACCAGACGTTCTGTATCGGGTCGAGGAATTAGTGTATCTGCAGTAATGTTTAAGTTAAGTGACCAGAATCCACGTTCACCTAAAATGTGGGCAATCGGTTTTCCTTCGATACGTTGCCTGAGTTTTTCTTGAAATGATTTTAATTGTTGCTGATTGAGTTCATGTTCAGGCCATGCATGAAGAAAACTACGTTCTTTTTTTAATACAGAACAAAGCAAAAGTTCCGTATCTAAACGAGCCGAGTCAGAAACAGCTTCAAGCTGTTTGATAGCTTCGTCAATAATTTGTGTAATGGCGGCCATAAATAAATAGACCGATTACTACTCTTCACCTATTGCAGCGAGTAAGTCGGCTTGATGTTCGTTAATTAAGGGTTCAATAACGTCGTCCAGTTTGCCTTGCATAACTTCATCAAGTTTATATAACGTTAAATTAATACGATGCTCAGTTAATCTGCCTTGTGGATAGTTATAGGTACGAATACGTTCAGAACGATCACCACTACCAACTAATGATTTACGTGTTGCTGATTCTTCACTGGCTGCTTTATCTTCTTCTACTTGTTGTAACTTGGCTTGCAAAACTTTCATCGCCTGGGCACGGTTCTTATGTTGTGAACGTTGATCCTGACATTCCACCACAATACCGGATGGAAGATGTGTTAAACGAATGGCTGAATCGGTTTTATTAACGTGCTGACCACCGGCACCGGATGCACGAAAAGTATCTACTTTTAAATCACCTGTATTGATTTCAATGGTATCAATTTCATCTGCTTCTGCCATAACGGCAACAGTACAAGCAGAGGTATGTACACGACCTTGTGATTCTGTTTCGGGGACTCGTTGTACACGGTGAACGCCTGATTCAAATTTTAATTTAGAATAAGCACCCTGGCCGATGATGCGTACAACCACTTCTTTATAACCACCGTGGTCACCTAAGCTTTCATTAATGAGTTCAACCTGCCAGCGTTTTGATTCTGCATAGCGGGTATACATTTTGTATAAGTCACCAGAAAAAATTGCGGCTTCATCGCCACCAGTACCAGCACGAATTTCTAAAAAGAGATTTTTATTATCGTTTGGATCAGTCGGCAGCATTAAAATTTGCAGCTCGCCTTCTAATTTTTCAAGTTCAGATTTGGCTTCTTTAAATTCTTCTTTTGCCATTTCACGCATATCTTTATCATCATCTTCAAGCATGCGTTTGGCTTCATTAAAATCACCCATAGTAGATTTAAAATCATTAAAACAATTTATAACCGGAGTGAGTTGCGCATGCTCTTGAGATAAGGCACGAAATTTATTTTGATCGGCCATGACATCCGGGCTAGAGAGAAGGTGATTAATTTCTTCTAATCGTTCGGATAAACTTTCTAGTTTATTATGGATAGAATCTTTCATTGTTATTTCTATTCTTCTGGAAAATTAATCTTCGGGTTCAAGGTTAAAAAGTTCACGCGCATGTGCAAGCAAATCTTTACGGCCTGAGTATGCGGCCTGGTTGAGTTGTGCGCTGGGTTCGTGAATAAGTTTATTAGTGAGCGTCCGCGCAAGATCATTTATCACTTGTTCAGGGTCTTTACCTGCTGCCAACTGTTTTTGTGCCAGTGCAAGTTGCTCATCTCTTTTTTGTTCTGCTTGTTCACGAAATGCACAAATAGTATCGACACCTTTTAACGAACGAAGCCAACCCATAAAATGATCAACCTGGTTTTCAATGATTTCTTCGGCTTGTTTTGCGGCTTCTTCACGTGAGTGACGGCCTTCTTCAATCACTTCATGTAAGTCATCTACCGTATAAAGATAAACATCATCAAGATCGCCCACTTCAGGTTCAATATCTCGCGGCACTGCAATATCAACCATAAACATAGGACGATGCTTGCGTGATTTTAATGCTCTTTCAACCGCACCTTTGCCAAGGATAGGAAGTTGGCTGGCTGTTGAGGCGATAATAATATCGGCTTCTACAAGACGGTCAGGCATATCGGATAATGCAATGGCTTCGGCATTAAAGTTACTGGCCAGGACTTGTGCGCGCTCTACCGTGCGATTCGCAACAATCATTTTATTCAAACCTTGATCAGCAAGATGGCGAGCTACCAATTCAGTTGTCTCACCTGCACCGATTAATAAGGCGGTATGTTTAGATAAATCAGCAAAAATGCGTTTTGATAAACTCACTGCGGCAAAGGCCACCGAGACAGGGCTTGCTCCAATAGCGGTATCCGTACGTACTTGTTTGGCAACCGAGAAAGTATGTTGAAACAGGCGATTAAGCTGACGTCCAATCGTCCCTGCCTGGTTAGCCGTATTGTAGGCATCCTTTATTTGCCCCAATATTTGTGGCTCACCGAGCACTAAAGAATCCAGGCCACTGGCAACGCGTAATATATGTTGCACAGCATCATTGTTACTGTGCTTATAAATGTAAGGTTCAATGTCTTCTTTTTTTAACTGGTGGTATTGGCAAAACCACTCCAGTTGAGGAGCAATATCATGCTCACTTGCGTCATCATTTAGCAGGCTAAAATAGAGCTCGGTTCGATTACAGGTTGAAACAATAGCCGCTTCGCTGACTTCGCCTTTGTTTATGCATTCGTGCAGGGCTTGCTCCATTTTTTCAGGCGCAAACGCGACTTTCTCGCGAATATCCACGGGAGCAGTTTTATGGTTAATACCGAAGGCTATTAAGGTCACTGTCGATTAAATCACATCAAAGTTGGCAAAAAACTTGCAGAATCACATGCTAAACCATATATAAGGTTAATAGAATGTATTCCGAGCCCATAATTGGGCTCGGGTTGCTGCTTTGAGCGGCGTATTATAAAGGTAAATCAACAAAAAGTCGGTTATAGTTGAGTACAAGATGATAAAGAAAAGACAAATAATGGTGTATTGGCTCGTTTTAGCGGGAATTTTCTCCCTGCAAATGGGTTGTACGGGAATTCAGCACAAAGATACGGGCGAAAATGCCGTAAAAGCAGCAGATAAAAAAGCTGTAGCCAAAACCAGTTCATCAAAACCTGATGCAGCAAAATCAACATTAAATAAAGTTGAAATCAAGCCAGAGCCTAAAAAAGGGCTTAC
Organism: Gammaproteobacteria bacterium; assembly: GCA_030594815.1. Classification (GTDB taxonomy): domain Bacteria; phylum Pseudomonadota; class Gammaproteobacteria; order UBA6429; family Thiohalophilaceae; genus JAGLTQ01. The sequence goes on along the minus strand of JAUVEN010000013.1, from coordinate 26,691 downwards.
TGACGAAACGCTTTTTTACCTCTTATCTGCTGAAATCGCCGCTCAACGTGGGGATATAGGACTTTCTGCCTCACTTTATACTAAAGCTGCAGAATTAACGCGCGATCCACGTGTTGCTCAACAAGCCACACGCAAAGCGTATTTCGCGCGAGATGATAAACGTGCCATTGCAGCGGCAAAATTGTGGAATGAACTCGAACCAGAAAATCTTGAAGCACGACAGGTTCTTGCGGCATTACTGGTGCGAGCAGGAAAAACCGAATCAGCCGCTAAACATTTTGAGTTTGTGTTACAAAACAGTCAACACAGTGAACGCCAGAATTTTTTACTCATAACATCATTACTCAGCAAAGAAAAAGATAAAGAAGCGGCATTTGCGGTAATGGAAAAGTTGATTGCTAAACGCAAGAATAATCCAAATGCACTTTATGCTTATAGCCAGCTAGCCTTTCTTGTAGATCATTTGGATGACGCCGCTCGCATGATCAAAAAAGTTGTCGAGTTACAACCTGGTTGGACTGAGGCATATATTTTACAATCAAATATTTTTGTACGTCAGGGTTATAAGGCGCATGCGATTGAAGTCTTACGTCAGAGCGTTGAAAAATATTCAAGCAATAGTAAATTGAGAATGTTTTATGCGCGCAACCTGGTTGATGCAAAACAGTTTGATGCAGCGGTAAAACAATTTGAAGTGTTGACTGAAGATGAAAAGCTTCAGCATGAAGCACGATATGCCTTAGGTTTATTAACATTACAAATGAATAAACCAAAAGAGGCCACAGAATATTTCGTAAGATTACTGAAAGACAAAAAACGTATTTATGAATCGCAATATTATTTAGCGCAGTCTTATGAATTGCAAAATGAACTTGACAAAGCTATTGAGGCATATAAGCAAATACATAATAACCAGTATGCTTTTGAAGCAGAGTTACGTATTGCATTTTTATTAGCGAAGCAAGGGCGCTTACAAGAGGCGCGTCGACGTTTACAAAATATGAGTGCGGACTCATTGGATAAAGAGTTACGTATATACCTGACAGAAGGTGAAATATTAAATTCAGCGAGACAATTTAAAGAAGCAGTAGAACTTTATACTGAAGCATTACAACAGCTCACCGATAATAATCGATTGCTATATGCTCGTGCGTTAACCGCAGAAAAGATTGGTCAGATTGATTTAGCGGTAAGTGATTTAGAAAGTATTGTGAAACGTGAGCCGGAAAATGCGCAAGCATTAAATGCGTTAGGTTACACATTAATTGATAAGACCGAACAACTGGAAAGAGGTTTAGGTTACATTAAAAAAGCGCTAAAGCTTGAGCCGGAAGATCCTGCTATTCATGACAGTATGGGCTGGGCTTATTATCGTTTAGGTCAATACGATGAAGCATTAAAATATTTGCGACGCGCATTTGAAAAGTTAAAAGATGCTGAAGTTGCAGCCCACTTAGGTGAAGTTTTATGGGTTGCCGGTGAACGTGAAGCAGCACAGGAAGTCTGGAATACTGCTTTAGAACAGGCACCAAATGATGATTTATTATTGAATGTAATGCAAAAATTTTCTGAATGATACGATTTATTCTTTTGCTCGCTGTTATTACATTAACAGCGTGTACCACAACTCCTCCGCATGAATTTGTAGCTGATCCCGCTAAAAAATGGGAACAGCGAAAATCTGAGCTGACTGAAATAAATGACTGGTTTTTGAATGGACGTATTGCCATTATCAACGGACATGAGTCCTGGCATATGAGTATGAAATGGCAACGTCATGATGATAAATATATTTTAGATTTATCCGGTCCTTTCGGTGCAGGACATGCTCAACTTACCGGTACAAAAGACGGTGTAGTGCTGGTTGATTCAGATCAAAATTTATTTTATGCAGATAGTCCTGATCGTTTATTACAAGAAGTAACAGGCCTACGTATGCCGGTACAAAGTTTGTTATATTGGATGCGTGGCTTGCCAGACTGGGATGTGAAAAATAAAAACCAAAAACTGGATGACTATGGGCGTTTGGCTTTATTGGAGCAAGCTGGTTGGAGAATACGATTTAAGCGTTATATCAACGTAGATAAACATGAGTTGCCGCAAAAAATATTTATTGATGGTTTTGATTTGAAAGTAAAAATATTTATTGATGATTGGGACCTTAAAAGTAAAACGTTTGCATCGAGTAAAGAAAATTAATTTAATTTTATATGTCTAACATATCCTCACCCGCTTCACTTAAACGACGCCATGTTTTATCAGGCTTAATGAAACTGCTTGGCTTGATTGGTTTAGCTTTTTTGTCAGTTCCTTTTATTTCAAGTTTCTCATCAAATGAAATTGATGAAAAACAACGGGCCTCATCAGCCTGGGTCATTGATCATCCTGTCGCAGATTTCACGCCAGGCAAAGTGACAGTGTTAAACTGGTCGGGTGGGGTAGTCTGGGTATACGCGCGAACAAAAAACAATATTTTATGGTTAAATAAAAATGATGTGGAATTGCGTGATGCACTTTCAAAACAAAGTGATCAGCCGGAACAAATGAGAAATAACTTTCGTTCAGCTAGTGAAAAATATTTTGTTTTTATTCCCCGGGAAAATAAAAAAGGATGTCAGGTTCGTTTAAGTGACGCCAGTGAAAAAGAATTATTTACCGAACCATGTTTTTCCGCAAAATATGATGCTGCGGGACGTATATTTAAAAATAGTGGTCATCAAGATCAGATAAACCTCTCGATACCGGAACATGTTGTTGAAGATGGGATTTTAAAGGTAGGTATCTGGATGCCAAAAATTTAAAAAAGATTAGCCACCAAGGACACAAAGAACACGAAGAAAAACAAAAAAATAATTAACCACGGGGGACACTGGGGGCACAGGGAAGGAATTATTATTTTTCAATTTGGGTTTTATCTTACTTGAGATATTAGAATCCAATATATTAATGAAATTTTATTTCCCCGTGTACCCTGTGGTTTAAGCTTCTTTTCCTTGGTGGCCAATAATTATGAATAAAAAAATAACAGTTTCTGCTCCGGCAAAATTAAACCTGTTTTTGCATATCACAGGTCAACGAGAGGATGGTTATCATCTATTACAGACCGTTTTCCAGTTTCTTGATTATGCTGATTCCATAGAATTAACGCGTCGTGAAGACAGCTCCATCAATCGGTTGTCTAATTTAGCAGGAGTGCCTGCAGATGACGATTTAGTCGTAAAAGCAGCGCAATTGTTGCAATCACACTGTAATTGTTCGCTTGGAGTCGATATTTCTGTCGAGAAGGTGCTTCCCATGGGCGGAGGCCTTGGTGGAGGCAGCTCAAATGCGGCTTCTGTCTTAGTTGGGCTCAACCATTTATGGGGTTGTGGGCTGAGTCAGAAGGAATTAATGCAGTTGGGAGTACAATTAGGTGCCGATGTTCCTGTCTTTATTTTTGCCCAATCTGCATGGGCGGAAGGGGTCGGTGAACGTCTGGAAGCGATAGATTTGCCGGAAAAGTGGTTTTTAGTGCTAAAACCGCAAATAAATGTTTCAACAGCCAAGGTTTTTGCCAATTCGCAATTGCGGCGAGATTGCTCAACCATTACAATACGCGACTTTCTGACAGGGCAAACGGACAATGTTTGTGAAGCTCCGGTAAGAGAAATGTATCCTGAAGTTGACCAGGCATTGATTGAACTGGCTCAATTTGGCGAATCGAAGCTGACAGGAACGGGCGCTTGCGTATTTGCAGCGTTTGATAATAAAGAACAAGCCGAAAAGGCATTTTCTGAATTATCAGAGAAATGGGATGGGTTTATTGCCAAAGGCATGAATCAGACACCATTAAAAGAATTTTTCTGACATTGACTTAATAATGTCAGTTACAACAGTCAATTGGGGTATCGCCAAGCGGTAAGGCACTGGATTTTGATTCCAGCATTCCCAGGTTCGAATCCTGGTACCCCAGCCATATTAAACAGAGTCCTTGTATATGAAGATTTGCAGGGACTTTTTCAGCTGAATCAATACTCAATCCCTAGGGGGATAATGTGTCATACGGCAACATGATGGTATTTGCGGGTAATTCAAACCCGCAGTTGGCAAGTGAAATTGCCCGTCGCCTTAATATGCCTTTGGGTAATGCGATTGTTGGTCAATTCAGTGATGGCGAAGTCATGGTTGAAGTCATGGAAAATGTCCGTGGTAAGGATGTTTTTATCGTGCAACCAACCTGTGCGCCAACGAATAAGAATTTAATGGAATTACTGGTCATGGTGGATGCCATGCGCCGTTCATCTGCTGCACGTGTAACCGCAGTTATTCCATATTTTGGTTATGCCCGTCAGGATAGACGACCACGTTCAGCGCGTGTTCCGATTACAGCAAAAGTCGTTGCTGAAATGATCAGTACCGTGGGTACGGATCGCGTATTAACGGTTGATTTACATGCTGACCAAATTCAAGGTTTCTTTAGTATTCCTGTTGATAATGTTTATGCTTCGCCTATTTTGTTGGGCGATATCTGGCGTCGGAAGTACGACAACCTAATGGTTGTTTCTCCCGATGTTGGTGGTGTAGTACGTGCTCGTGCTTTGGCAAAAAGATTAGATGATGCTGATCTCGCGATTATCGATAAACGTCGTCCACGTGCAAACGAAGCAAAGGTCATGAACATCATTGGTGATGTGGAAGGTCGTACCTGTATCTTGATTGATGATCTGGTTGATACCGCAGGTACATTATGTGCAGCTGCTGCAGCATTAAAAGAAAATGGTGCTGAAAAAGTGGTGGCTTATATTACACACCCTGTTTTATCGGGCCCGGCAATAGATAATATTAGTAAGTCAGAGTTAGATGAGCTCGTGGTTACGGACACCATACCTCTGCAGCCTTCTGCAGCAGCAACAGGTAAAATTCGTCAATTAAGTATTGCTGAACTGTTGGCAGAAACAATGCGCCGCATCAGTAATGAAGAATCGGTTAGTACGTTATACGTAGATTAGTAACGGACTAAACAGATAATACCTTTATCCCCCCTCCCTCACGACTGCATGGATGCAGGAGGTAGAGCAACGCAGGAGCAGTTGCCGAGGGAGGGGGGTAGGGGGCGGGGATAAATTATTATCACCCCACCCTAACCCTCCCCTTGCAGGGGAGGGAATTAAAAAAAAGGTATTTCAAAGGTTTCTTTTGGTCGCAAAAAGAAACCAGAACAGCAGGTTAAGTTTTAACCTGTTTTATTTTAAACGGATAGCGAAAGCATTCGTGACTTGGAGAAGTAACATGGCTATTAGCTTTAATATCGAAGCAGAAACACGTACGGACTTAGGGAAAGGTGCGAGCCGCCGTCTACGTCATACGGAAAAATTTCCTGCTGTTGTATACGGTGCAGGTAAAGAACCTGTTTCATTAACAATTGATCATAAAAAATTCCTACATAACCTAGAGAACGAAGCATTTTATTCTCACATCTTAAAACTCAGTGTTGATGGTAAAGAAGAGCAGGTTATTCTTAAAGACTTACAACGTCATCCAGCAAGAATTGCCATTATGCATGCTGATTTCTTACGTGTAAGTGCAACTGAAAAATTACACCTGCGTGTACCATTGCATTTCATTAATGCAGAAGAATGTCCTGGTGCTAAAGAAGGTGGCTTGGTTACACACAGCATTACTGAAATCGAAGTTGCTTGTTTGCCAAAAGACTTACCTGAGTTCCTGGAAGTTGATCTTTCTTCATTAGAGTTGGATCACAGCGTACATATGTCAGATATCATAGTACCTGCCGGTGTTGAGTTAGTTGAACTTTCTCATGGTGCAGCACATGACCAACCTGTTGCGTCAGTTCATATGCCTCGCGGTGCTTCAGAAGAAGAAGAAGAAGCAGAAGCAGCAGCACCAGAAGCTGCTGCTGAAGAAGGTGGTGAAGAACCTGCTGCTGAATAAGCTCGCAGTCTGAACCTCTCTGGAAGCCGGCGTTGTCTCGCGTATCTCTCATAGTTGGACTGGGAAATCCTGGTTCTGAATATGAGCGTACGCGACATAACGCCGGCTTTTGGTTTTTAGACGAGTTGGCTCGCCAGCATAATCTTAGTTTCAAGCTCGATAAAAAGTTTCATGGAGAAACCGCACGTTATAAGCATAACGGCGAAGATGTTTGGTTACTTAAACCAACGACCTTTATGAATCTTAGCGGCCAGGCTGTTCAGGCACTGGCACACTTTTATAAAATTAATCTTGATGAAATTTTAGTTGTGCATGATGAACTCGATTTATCTGTCGACACAGCAAGATTAAAAAAAGGCGGTGGCCACGGTGGGCATAACGGCTTACGTGACATAGCCAGTAAAATGGGTGGCAACAATTATTTACGCCTGCGTATTGGTATTGGCCATCCCGGTGATAAAAATAAAGTCACCAATCATGTATTAAAGAAAGCTTCCACTGATGATCAAATCAGTATCGAAAGAAATATTGAACGCGCTTTAAATGTATTGCCACTTGTTATCGACGGTGACATACAAAAAGCCATGAACGAATTACATACGGATAAATAAAAAAGATATTTAGCCACGAAGGACACAAAGAAAAAATAAAAACAATTTAACCACAGGGAACATTGTGTTCACAGGGAAAGATTTTTAGTTTTTACTCCCGTATTACCGCGTGACCTTATTGGTTTAAGCTTTTCTTTTCTTGGTGTTCTTTGTGTCCTTCGTGGCAAAAAAACATATAACAGGGAGAGTTATGTATGCAGGATTGTAGTGATGAGTTAATTCAGAAAGTACTTGGTGTAGCTATTAAAGTTCATAAAGAACTTGGAGCTGGGTTATTAGAAATCATTTATGAAAAAGCATTGATGCTTGAATTAAATGTAATAGGTTTAGTGGCTGAACAACAAAAGCCAATATCTGTTACATATCTTGGGAATGATTTAGGCATGGGGTTTCGTGCAGATATTCTTGTTGAGAATAAATTGGTTTTAGAATTAAAGTCGGTTGATAGGTTTTGTGATATTCATGTTGCTCAACTTATGACATATTTGAAATTATTAAAAGTTAAGCGAGGATTTTTACTGAATTTTAACTCAGTAAAACTAAAGCAAGGAATTAAGAAGGTTTCAATTTAACTTCTTGGTGTACTTTGTGTCCTTCGTGGCTAAAGGAAATTATTATGGGCGTAAAATGCGGTATCGTCGGCTTACCTAACGTAGGCAAATCAACTTTATTTAATGCGTTAACTAAAGCCGGTATCCAGGCAGAGAACTATCCTTTTTGTACCATCGAACCTAATGTCGGTATCGTACCAGTGCCTGATTCACGTCAGGACAAACTTGCAGAGATTGTTGTTCCTGAAAAAACGATACCCACTACAATGGAATTTGTAGATATCGCGGGCTTGGTTGCCGGTGCATCAAAAGGTGAAGGCTTAGGAAATAAATTTCTCGCCAATATTCGTGAGACTGATGCCATCGTACATGTTGTGCGTTGTTTTGAAGATGATGATGTTGTACATGTGGCGGGAAAAATAAACCCCTTAGATGACGTTGAAGTTATTGATACAGAACTCGCACTTGCGGATATGGATTCTATCGAAAAAGGCATTCATCGTTATAGCAAAGTTGCTAAGTCGGGTGATAAAGAAGCAAAAACAAAACTCGTATTGTTAGAAAAAGTAAAAGCTCAGTTAGATGAAGGTAATGCGGTTCGCTCTATGAAGCTGGACGAAGATGATCTTGCGAGTTTACATGAGTTTTTCCTTCTAACCATCAAGCCTGTTTTGTACATTGCTAATGTCGCTGAAGATGGTTTTGAAAATAACCCTATGCTCGATAAAGTCATAGCGCACGCTGAAGCCGAAGGTTCAGCTGTTGTACCTGTTTGTGCTTCAATGGAAGCCGAAATGGTTGAGTTAGACGATGATGATTTAAAAGAGTTCTTATCCGAGATGGGACTTAAAGAGCCCGGTTTAAATCGTGTCATTTTCGCCGCCTATTCTTTGTTAGGTCTGCAAACGTACTTCACCGCAGGCGTAAAAGAAGTCCGTGCATGGACTGTCAAAGTCGGAGCCACTGCGCCTGAAGCGGCTGGCGTGATTCACACAGACTTCCAAAAAGGCTTCATTCGCGCCGAGGTCATGGCCTATGAAGATTTTGTCGCCAATAACGGTGAACAAGGCTGTAAAGAAGCCGGTAAATTACGTCTTGAAGGAAAAGAATATGTTGTACAAGATGGCGATGTAATGCATTTCCGCTTTAACGTCTAAAATTATCTCATTTATGCGGCGCTAGCGGCGTTATAAAGAAACTCATACCCCAAGGGCACTCGGAAATGCTCAGATATTAAAAACATGGATGTTTTAATGCCGTGTAGCACAAGGAAGTGCGGGAACGGCCTACATGTACACTCGACAACTGCTCCTGCATTATTCTACCTTCAGCCATCCTTGGCTTCGTACCTTCGCACGTCCTGTGCTCGTCCGCTTTTTCCTTTCTTTTTCTAGTTCCCAAGGTTCGTTTTACTTACCTGACCCCAAGAGTATTTACTCATATTGTTTACAATAATATTCAGGGCGCGATGCCAGAACGTGTAGAACACGTTAGGGTAATACTGACGAAACGCGTAGCGGTTCATTAAGTGCAATGACAGCTATTTTTAAATAAAACCTTCAAAAGGTTCAACGTTAACAATGTCACCTTTGTTAACGGGGCCATCATCATGAGCTAATATAATAAAGCAATTCGCCTGGCTCATTGAATTAAGAATGCCTGAACCTTGTTGTCCTGTGCTGCGAACGCTCATCTTTCCATTTTGATCATTTTCAATGATGCCGCGTATAAATGTTGTTCGGCCCGGTGCTTTTTTAAAGGCATTACTGCTGGGTAATTGCAGTTGCAGTCGAGGTTTAATCCGGGCGCCAGCCATGATTAATAAAGCATTTTGTACAAACTGGTAAAAAGTCACCATGACGGCAACGGGATTTCCAGGCAGTCCAAAGAAGAGGGCGTTTTTTATTTTCCCAAATGCTAATGGTCGTCCGGGCTTCATTGCAATTTTCCAAAACTTCACTTCACCCATATTGTCGAGTGTCTCTTTTACAAAGTCGGCTTCACCCACTGAGACGCCACCACTGGTAATCACCACATCTGCATTTTCAGCTGCGGCTGCAAAAGCGGATTCAATATCTTGTTTGCGATCCGCAATGACACCCATATCAATGATCTCAACACCAAGTCGAGACAACATACCGTAAAGGCTATAGCGGTTGCTGTCATAAATTTCACCATCAGCGAGTGTTTCACCTATTGAACGTAATTCATCACCGGTAGAGAAAAATGCAACACGTAAACGGCGTTGTACTTTTACTTCAGAAAGCCCAAGCGATGCGAGAATACCAAGTTCAGCCGGCATTATTTTTTGCCCTTTATGTAAGGCCACTTGCCCGATGGCGAGATCTTCACCTGCCTGGCGGACATTTTGTCCCTTTATATGACAAGCTTGTATAGTAATGATGTCATTCGTTCGTTCAACATCTTCTTGCATGATGACAGTATCAGTACCGGCTGGCATCATGCCGCCAGTCATAATGCGGGCACATTCGCCAGAATTAATTTTACCTGTGAACGGTTGGCCGGCTAATACTGTGCAGACAACATTAAGTTTAGCATTTGCTTTTAATGGTATATCGTTGCCATTTATTGCATAACCATCCATGGCAGAGTTGGTATGTGAAGGAACATTGATTTTTGAATGAATATCTTCTGCTAAAAATCGTCCCAGTGCCGAACGTATTTCAATTTTATTAATGCATGAAACTGGATTCATTTGTGACTGAATTAGGGAACAAGCTTCATCAACAGTAAGAGCAGGTTGATCAACAGTAATAAGAGGTTCAGGATTTGTCATAATGTTTATTTTGAATTTAGTTTTTTTTCGTTAAGAGTATTGAGTTGTATGTAGTTAATAATAAAATCTGCAATCTGCTTAATATTATTTATATCTAATAGAGCAATGTCTTGCTCCAGTTGTATGTTTTCATCTGTTGCGATAGCAATAATATTATTGTCAAGTGTATACAAAAAGGGTTTAGCTAAAGAAGGACGGTGCAGTTCAATTTTAGGGAATGCTTCATCCTTAAAACCTTCAACTAAAATGATATCTAACTGTGATTGATCAAGCTGCGCAATCAGTTCATTTAATACCGGTGGTTTTGTTGCGTCGGGTGTTTCAACCATTAAAGCCCAGCGTTTACTTGACGCAATAAGCATTTGTGATGCTCCTGCATGTCGTAGGGTATGACTGTCTTTTCCTGCATGGTCAATATCAAAAGTATGGTGCGCATGTTTTATCACAGCTACCCGTATGCCTTTCGCTTTTAGTATCGGTAACACCTGACTTAATAAGGTTGTTTTTCCGGTACCACTGTAGGCAGAAAAACCGAGTAGTGAGCAATCTGTATTTATTAACATACTTTTTTATACTCAGATAATTTTTTTTCAAGTTCCTGTAGTTCAACAGGTGTGTTGATATTCAAAGAAATGTCATTATGATCAGAGAAGTCTGCAAGTACGGTATGGTGTTGCTGATACCAAAGATCAATTTTTCTATCTCCATTATCAAGAAATTTTTGTAAGCTGTCACGCAGTTCTTTTTTTATAAGTGCAAACACGGGTTGCATTCGGTTACCATCATGCACCACACTTATATCAGCATCCGCATCTATTAAAGTCGAAAGTAATCGTATTGATAAGTCGGCAGGAATAAATGGGCTATCGCAAGGTGTTGACAGGATATATTGCGTGGTACTTATTTTTAATGCACTCAACATTCCTGCCAAAGGGCCATGAAAATCCGTTGAATTATCATCACTAATAACAGGATGATTAAATTTTTTATATTGTTCTACATTTCGATTGGCATTAATGATTAAGGTGTTTACCTGCGGAGATAACCGTTCAAGGGTTAGCTCTATCATTGCCTGACCGTTAACCTTGAGCAGTCCTTTATCCTGACCTTGCATGCGTTTGGCTCGGCCGCCAGCTAATATAACGCCGGTAATATCATTAGTGTTGGGTTCTTTTTTATCAGTCATAAATTATTAAGCATTAACCAGTATTAATTCAGGGGTTTTAATGTTGTTAAAGTGTTCTATATTATTTTCTTTGCTAAATATTTTTAAATGTGTATTTTCAAGATGCATGTGATGTTCAGTTAAAGATGTATTGTGTGCTAATTCATGACTGGTAAGTATAATGCCAACACCTTCATCTTTGAGTTTACAAATTTGCTCAAAAATACGTGTTCTACCTTGCGTGTCAAGATTAGAAAAAGCCTCATCGAATAATAATATTTCAGGAGATAATACATAAGCACGGGCGAGAGCAACACGTTGTTTTTCACCACCTGATAATAAGCGTGCATTATTGTCTTTAAGGTGTTCAAGATCAGCCCACTGTAATGCCATTTTTACACTTTCCTGGATTTTATTTCTCGAATAGCCTTGTTTGCGCATGCCATATTTAATGTTGTCTGCGACGCTGGCATCAAACATTAAGGGTGTTTGATGTAAATAAATAATCTTTTTATGAATTTGTTTGCAGGCAGATTTCCAGTCCAGCTTTATATTTTTATAATAAATTTCAGCATTATTGGGAGTTTCTAAACCGGCCATTATTTTAAGTAATGTAGATTTCCCGCTGCCATTGATTCCGCTGAGTAAACAACATCTTCCTGACTCAATAGTGAGCTCAGGAATATTAAATAATAAATGTTGATTAAAGCTTTTGTTTAAGTCTTTGAATGTAATATTGAATGTTGTCAAACCACTTCTCCTCGTCCTTGTAACAGGCTAAGCGATAAATTTAAAACCATTGCCATAACAAGTAACACGATGCCTAACGCTATTCCTTGAGAAAAGTCGCCCTTACTTGTTTCCAGTGCAATAGCAGTAGGAATATTTCGAGTGTAGTGAAGGATGTTGCCACCAATCATCATTGAACAACCTACCTCAGCAATAATACGGCCAAAGCCGGCTATTAAAGCCGCTAGCAATCCAAATCGTATTTCATACATGACCGTGAGCATTGCTTGAATACGTGTTGCACCTAATGTGCGTGCTGTTTCCCATATGCGACGATCAGATGATTGAAACGTGGTATGACTCATAATAAGTATCAGTGGCATGCAAAGTATGAACTGTCCAATAATCATGGCATCTTGAGTGAATAGTAATTTTAGATCACCGAGTGGGCCATTGCGTGAAAATATTATATACAACGTTAAGCCAATAATAACTGCTGGCACGGATAATAAAGTATTGAATACATAGATAAGTACACGACGGCCAAAAAAACGATGATAAGCCATGGCAAAAGCTATTAGTACGGCTAAAGGTGCAGCAAACAAAATGGCACGCAGTGAAACGCTAAAGGAGATAGAAATTATATTCCATAATTCTTTATCCCCGGAAAATAAAAGGTAAACAGCATGAAGAGAAGCGGTACTGATACTATCCATTATCGCTTACTTAGTTGTCTATTTTCAATCGCCATGGGAGTGAACAAAACTTTATTATTAATTCGATAATCAGCAATTTGTTGTTGCGCAGTAGGGGAGGTCAACCATGCAATAAAAGACATCGCAGCGATATAATTAATGTCGTGGTATTTGTCCGGGTTCACAGCCATGATGCCATAAGGATTAAATAAACGTTTATCGCCTTCAACCAAAATTTTCAAAGATGAGGTTGCCATAGATGATAACCATGTACCTCTGTCTGTTAAGGTGTAAGCAGATAATTCATTACTTATTTGTAAAACTTTACCCATTCCCTGGCCTGCTTCACGATACCAGTTTCCTTTAGGATTTAATTTAGCAATTTTCCATAAGGCTAATTCTTTTTTATGCGTGCCGGAATTATCACCTCTGGAAATAAATAAACTGTTACTCAGTGATATTTTTTTTAACGCAGTAACACTATTGTGTTCACCGTGAATACCGGCAGGATCTTCTTCAGGTCCAACAATAACAAAATCGTTATACATAATGCTGCGATGATTAATACCGTGTCCATCAGCAATAAATTTATCTTCAGCCTGACGTGAATGAACTAATAAAACATCAGCGTCACCGGCTTCACCCATACGCAAGGCTTTGCCTGTTCCAACCGCGATAATATGAACTTTATGGCCACTTCTTTGTTCAAAAACAGGAATTAATACCTTTAATAATCCGGAGTTTTCTGTACTGGTGGTGGTTGCGAGTCTTAATATATCTGCGTGTATGTTTGCACTGGCAAATAGTAAAACTGTGGATAATATAATGTGTATTTTTTTCATAATTATTTGATGTTTCGTATTTTATTTGTATCAATAAATTAGCAAGTCTTATGCCATGCGCTATCGAGCTAAGTCACAAATATATTTGTGGTATTTGAGCGGTTTTTCAGGATGTGAAATATTTTGCCAATAAGTTTGGCAGACAATATGACGCATAACTGCGAAATCTGGGTCATATTGATACAGGAGAATTGGCGTACTGGTGAATATTTGTTTTATTTTTCCTAAAACAGGTGAAATGTTATTATTTACGGATTATGATAATTTTCCTGAAATTGTGATTAAAAATTAAAATACACAAGTGGGGTCGATGAATGCCTGGTACAGCCAAAAAAAATAGTGAATCTCCCGATGAGCTTGTGGAGCTCCCAATAACATCTAAATATTCTGGTTCCTCGATTTTAATTGTGGACGATGAATTGGGCATGCGAAATTTTTTACAAAAAAGCCTTGTTCGAGAATGTGGACTGATTGAGACCGCAGACAGTATTGAGTCTGCTGAAGCATTAAGACAACGTTGTCATTTTGATTTGATTATTATGGACATTCGATTACCTGGAAAATCAGGTGTGGAATGGATTCAGGAATTAAGAGGCAATGGTATTCAAACAGATGTTATCTTTATGACCGCATTTGCTGATATGGATACAGCTATTCAAGCATTACGTGCTGGTGCAGCAGATTTTATCTTAAAACCTTTCCGGGTTGAACAAATGTTATCGTCAGTTAAAAATTGCATGGAAAAACAGCGTTTAACCCGCGATAACTTTGTTTTACAGAGACAGCTGGAACAATATTATGAAATGGATGGAATGATCGGAACGAGCGACTCCATCAAGGACGTCTGTAGTATTATAAAAAGGGTCGCGCCAACACCAACGACTTTATTAATCGAAGGCCAATCCGGAACAGGTAAAGAACTGGCAGCGCGTGCGCTACATGAGTTTAGCACAAGGAAGGGGGCTTTTGTTCCTATCAATTGTGGTTCTATATCACCTGAATTACTGGAAAGCGAATTGTTTGGCCACGTTAAGGGTGCCTTTACCGGTGCGCACCAGGCAAGACAAGGTTTGTTTAATTATGCAAGCGGCGGTACTTTGTTTCTGGATGAAATTGGTGAAATGCCTTTAGCGATGCAGGCAAAATTATTACGGGTACTTGAAGAACGCGCGATTCGTCCGGTGGGTTCTGAGCGTGAAATTTCTGTTGATGTACGGATTATTGCTGCAACTAATCGAGATTTGGAAAATGAAGTTGAAAAAGGAAATTTTAGGGAAGATCTTTTTTATCGTTTAAATGTAGTATCAATACGCATGCCTTCTTTATCAGAACGTAAAGAGGATATTCCTCTATTGGCAAGATATTTTTCAGAAACGCTTTCAGCACAATTGGGAGTAGAAGCTATTCCGTTTAATCATCAGGATCTTATTGGGCTACAGTCTTATAGCTGGCCTGGTAATATTCGCGAATTAAAAAATATTATAGAACGTTCTCTGCTGCTGGGAAAAACACCGATCGACTGTATACATAAAAATTCAAACACTAACAAAAAAACATCAGGTACTGAATATCCCGGTAATTGGTCGATGCAGGATGTTGAGAAGCATCACATGCAGAGTGTGCTCAAAGCAGTTGACGGCAATAAATCTGAAGCCGCCAGGCGTTTAGGAGTATCTCGAAAAACATTAGAACGAAAATTTCAAGCATGGAATTTACATTCTTTTGTTAATCCCTGATTCTTAATTGTAATGTGAATGACAACATACAATTATGATTTTGCAAAACGTCATTTTACGCATCAAAAAAAACCTCCGTTATAAATTATTGTTACTGGTTTTATTACCCGTTTTTATTGTTATGCCTATCATTTTAAGTATGGCAGCATATTGGAGTAATAATTTTAGTTACGATCAATTATTTATGAAAGTCAGTACAGATTTATCTGTTACCCATGAGGCTTTTTACCAACAGCAAAAAAATTATTTGGCCAAACTTGGGCGGTTAGGTGAATCTTACACACTGCGAAACAGTTTATATGCTAAAGATTATGATGCGCTTAAACTTGAAATTGATATATTAAAAGAAGAAGGCCACTTTGATTATCTCCATTTGTTAGATTTAAAAGGTAATTGGTTATATGAACCTCCGCACTCGGGTTTTACGCGCAGTAAACATAGCGTGTTATTTAACCAGGCAAAAATAGCAAACGCGGTGAGCGGTGTTGAAATATTTTCTCAACAGGATTTAGAACGAGAAAAAGATATTGAGCGAACCTTATTAAGATTATCCCTGGTTGATACGCCTCGTGCTAAACCCATACTTCGTCGTGTTGAAGATCGTGGCATGATGTTACGTATGGTTTATCCAATACGTGGAGCAACGAATAAAATCGTTGCGCTATTGGATGGTGGCGTATTATTAAATAGAAATTTTAACTTTGTTGATCGTATTCGTGACCTTGTATATGGCCCGGGAAGTTTGATTGAAGGTAGTATCGGTACAGTAACGGTATTTATTGATGATGTACGGATCACCACAAATGTTCAGGATGAAACCGGCGAAAGAGCCTTAGGAACGCGGGTATCGATGGAAGTACGCACTAAAGTGCTCGAACAAGGTGAAACATGGATAGATAGTGCTTTTGTAGTAAATGACTGGTACATCTCAGCCTATGAACCAATTTATGATGTCGGTGGTGAGCGCATTGGCATCCTCTATGTTGGTTTTCTTGAAACCCCCTTTAGTCAAATATTACGTAATGCCTTGCTGATTTTATTTGTGTTTTTTATTTTTGTTATGCTGTTATCAAGTTGGTTTGCGATTCGAGGCGCAAAAGCAATTTTTAAACCCATTGAACAAATGACTTCGGTTGTACGTGGAACATATGCCGGTGAGCAATTACGTATAGGCAATGTAGATACCAATGATGAAATTGGCGAACTAGCTCGTCAATTTGATTCCATGCTTGATCAGTTGCAAGAACGAAATTCACAAATCATACGCGGGGCAGAATTATTAGAGCAAAAAGTAGAAGAACGAACGCTTGAATTACAAACTAAAAATGAAGATTTAAAAAATAATATTAACTTGTTGAATGAAACTCGCAAGCAATTAGTTTTAGCTGAAAAACTTGCATCATTAGGTGAATTAACTGCCGGCATTGCACACGAGATCAATAATCCGACTGCCGTTATTCTTGGCAACATGGAGGTAATTCTTGCAGAAATGGGTGACAAAATGAATCCGGTTCAAGTGGAGAGTGAATTAATTATTGAGCAAGTTTATCGTATTAGAAATATTATTGAGAATTTGTTGCAGTATTCACGTACTGCTGAAGCTGATGAATATATTGCTAGTGTTAATGTTAATGAAGTTATTGAACATACTTTGCTGTTGGTTAAGTATGAAATTAAAGCACATCATGTTGATGTAATACTAAACCTCAATGCGACTATTAAAATACATATTCAAAAACAAGAGTTACAACAGATTTTAATTAATTTGTTTATTAATGCTGTTCAGTCATACACCAGTGAGTCTGTTCAACTAAATATTGAAACATATGATTCGGATAATAATGGAGTCATGATAAAAGTGAGCGATAATGGCCCTGGTATTGATGAAGATAAATTGAATCGTGTATTTGATCCATTTTACACAACAAAGAAAGAAGGTACAGGTTTAGGATTGTCAGTGAGTTTTGGCCTGGTGCAACGTTATGGTGGAACGATAAGTGTTGAGAACAATCTAACGGGTGGAACGTGCTTTAGTATTGCCTTGTTGGCCAACCCGAAAATTTCTGACATTGGTAAATTGCAATGATGGAAAGTACCTGCGAGAGAATAAAATAACAACAGAGTAAGTGCTTTCTGACTATTCAGCAGACCATGTTAGTTTACCCGTCTCACTAAAATCATAGCCCCCTAATTGTTTGGCAAGGCTTCTACAGCTTTCAGATTTTATTTCTTCAAGTAAATTCTGAAACAGAGTGCGAAAATAAACACCGCGGTAAAGTGCCAGATCAAACGCTTCCCAACCTATAGGAATAAATCCTAGAGAATATTCAGTCGCAATACTTCTTGTCCCCGGGGCAACATCAGCTTGATTCATCGCTATTCTGGATGCTGCGTCACGTTCGGATAAAGCAGTACAGCATATATTAAGGCTTTTATCTTCAATTCCAAAATGCTGTAGTGTTTCTTGCAGGAAACGTTGTGAGCCTGCACCATCCTGGCGCTTACACCACTTAAGATCAGTTTCAAGTATAGATTTCAAATCTACATTATTTATAGTCGATAAAAGTTTTTTGTTTATCAATAATCCTTGTTCTCTTTTAAATAATCTGACCAATACCCAATTATGGTGTTGAGGGTATTGATGTAATAGTGCCGGGTGACGCAAATGGCTTTCCGAGTAAGGTCCCCAATGCATGGCGCAAACATCCACCTTATGGTGGGACAGCAGAGAAAGCCCTAAGCGTGTTCCAGTACAGGTGTAACTCACCAGTGCTTTTGATTGAATATTATGGGCGATTTGCATGATCACACGTTGCATCACTGCATCATCACTGCCTGCAACAATTAACCGATCTGTTAATAAACCACCATGACTCGATTCAATAATCCAGTTGTCAATTAAGGCACGAGGAAACATCCACTTGCCTGTAATTTTAGTCCCTGGAATTTTTCCTTCACTGACCAGGGCATATATTTTTTTTTCATTGAGTTGTAAATATTCAGACACTTGTTTCACATTCATGAAACGTGGTTCATTTTCTTTATCCTCTAAAGAGGAATCAATAGAATTAAGATTGCTCATGATTGTTTTATGTTTGCTGATGTTTTATGACTGCGGTTAAGTGGCGGAGGTACATCCAGAGTAATATTATCTGCACCATTAAAAATCAGAAAATGTTTTCCTTTCGCACGAGCAATGAGAGTTATCTCCAGTTGTTGTGCAATAGACAATCCCATTTGGGTTATTCCGGAACGAGATAGAAGTACAGAAATATTCATTTGTGCGACTTTAATTACCATCTCAGAAGTTAATCTTCCTGTGGTATAAAACGTTTTATCTATACCAGATATATTATTCAACCACATAAGCCCGGAGATAGTGTCGACGGCATTATGGCGACCAACATCTTCAACAAATATCAACTGTTCATCGTTTTCACATAAGGCGCAACCATGTACGCCACCGGCACGTTTATAGACTTCATTCTCTTTACTAATATTAGCGAGTAGCGCATAAAGGGTAGATTGTTTTGCGTTAAATTTTTGAATGCTAATATCATCTAACTGCTCCATCATGTTGCCAAATACTGTGCCTTGGCCACATCCCGATGTTACTGTGCGTTGACTTAACTTATCATCCCAGTCATATGATGAGTGTGTAACTATCGCTGCCGATTCAGTCTCCCAGTCAACCTGTACAGACTTTATTTCATCAATTTTTGAAATGAAGCCTTGATTACGTAAGTAACCTAATACTAATGCTTCTGGTTGAGTACCTAAGGTCATTAAAGTAACAATTTCTTTTTTGTTAACATAAATGGTTAACGGTCTCTCTCCGGCAATATGTTTTTCCTGGAGTGTGCCGTATTCATCCATTGCCATCACTGAAAAGGTCGGGCTTAAACCGGCATCAGAAAGAAATGGAAGTTTATTTGTTGTATCAATAATGTTTAGTTCAGGCATCTTATCCTCCGGTCATATTCATGTGACGTAAAATAACAGGTTCAATATTGACATTAAATTCATGAGACTCTGGCTTGAGATCCATTGCGGCAATTAAACTGCTACGGAGTTTTTCGAAATCACCGGGGTGTCTGCGAATAATGTCGCGTAAATCAACCGAATGTTCCTGTCCAAGACATAAAAGTAAGCGTCCTTCAGCAGTAACTCGCACACGGTTACAACTTTCACAAAAGTTATGACTGTGAGGAGAAATGAAACCGACTGAACTATCGCTGTTATTGATAGCGTAATACTTTGATGGTCCGGCAGTATTTTTATTTGATGAAGTTAATGAATATTTTGTTTCAATATCGTGTCTAACTTTATCGCTGGAATAAAATGTTTTATCTCTCGCATGAGAATCAATAATGCCTAAGGGCATTTCTTCAATGAAACTAATATCGATGTTACGTTCTATAGCAAAGTCTACCAAGTCAATAATTTCATCATGATTATGGTTTTTCATAATAACGGTGTTTAATTTTATTTTGTTAAAACCTGCTGCAATAGCTGAATCAATACCTTTAAGTACCTGGTTTAAATTTCCAGTACGTGTGATGTCTTTAAAACGATTATCTTTAAGACTGTCTATACTAATATTAATTCGTGTTACCCCAGCGGATTTTAAATTTTCAGCATATTTATGAAGTTGAGAACCATTGGTGGTTAAGGTGAGGTCTTTTATTTGTTCCATTTGACCTAATTGTTCAAATAACCAGATAATGTTTTTTCGTACCAGAGGTTCTCCACCCGTAATTCTTATTTTATTTACGCCCAACGATGCGAAAGTTTTCCCAACAGAGGCAAGTTCTTCTAATGTTAAAAGTTTTTGCCGAGGCAGAAATTGCATGTTTTCACTCATGCAATATTGGCAGCGGAAATCACAGCGATCGGTAACAGAAAGTCTAACGTAGGTGACCTGGCGTCCGAATCGATCAATTAGTTTGTTGGTGTTTGACGTATCTGATTTATTCATGCCATTCCTGATTTTTTATTTTTAATAGCTCGTTGAGTGAAATTAATATTTACAGTTCATACAGGTAAAGCAAAAGTCATACCTTTATTTTATTTCTATAAAAATCATGCGGGTAAAGGGGCGTTGGGAATAAAAGAGAAAATATCACTAAACATGTGGGACAAAATGACTCATAAACTTATGTGGGTGTATTGTTTTGTACCAGGCGATGAGTCTTTATCACTATTATTTTACGTTAATACAACATTCACAGCAGGTGTTGGTGTTGGTATATAAATTGCGAGGTTGTTTGTGGCTAAACTTATTCAAACATAAGATTTGAGTGCTTTATCTAAAAGGGCGTAATAAAAAAATGAATCCAGACAAGACAATAGATCATGGTAGTAATGATTCTTTAACAGACATCTTTCCTGTTTCAATTGTAATGCAACATACGGTTGTTGAAAATAATGTATGGATTGCTGATCAATGGGAAGTAGAAGCGGTTATTGCAGGCGGTAAAAGTAGTGCTAATGAGATACCAGAAAAAACCGTTTCACGAATAGGTCAGGCAGAAGAAAAATATATCTGGGTTAACTACCAAATTAGTTTATTCGCTGATGAAGCAGAAAGTTATTATTTTAATATTATTTCTGATAGCCCCAGTGTTTTTGTTGTTTGCCGTGATGAAGAGGAAGATGGCGAGCTCATCCCGTTTAAAGTGAGCGTGAATTATGACGAAGCATCGTCATTCCTTGAGTTAGAAGAACAAGTATTTAAGGTTCCGATGCCTGCTGAAATTTATCGATGGGTTGAGACTTTTGTTGTTAATAATTATGTGCCAGTGAAAAGAAAAAAACGAAAGTTGGAAAACTGGAAAGGAAATCATAAAAAATCAAACCAGGTAATGCATTAGATGGCGTTAAAAGATAATGAACAGGAAGCTAAGACAGGTTTCATGCAACGTTGGTCAAATCGAAAAGTTGCAGCACAAGCTGACGTTGACAGTAATCCTAAAACTGAAACTGATTTGAAAGTTGAGAATCCAGATGAACTGAAAAAATCCCCTTTAGATAACAATCTTATAACAGAATCGAAAGTTGCTGAGCCTGAAGTTCAGGAGTTCAAAACAGATGAAGATATGCCGCCAGTGGAAGAGTTAACAGAAGACTCTAATTACAGTGATTTTTTATCACCCAAGGTGAGTGATGCCTTGCGTAAACAGGCATTACGAAAATTATTCCATTTACCTTTTCTGAATGTCGTTGATGGACTTGATGATTATGCTGAAGATTATACAAAGTTTGCAACCTTGGGTGACATTATTCCCCATGAAATGAAACGTATGCTTGAGAGGGAGAAACAACAGGATCTTGAGAAGCAAGAGGCTGAATCACTTGACGAGACTGATGAATTAAAAACTAAAGATTCAACAACCGATACGGTTACTGAGGATGAAACCGAGAACGATAAAAATATTCCGATATCAGAAAAAGTCTTAGAGGACACTGAAGTTCAACCGACCGCTGATGAATTAATTAACTTAAATGAAAGAATCGATAATGAAAAACTCAACTGAAACGTTATTAAAAGAAGAGCTTGATCCGGTGAATGGGGCTTCCTTCAATGTTGCGATTACTGCTGCATTAAATGCTGCAAAAGAAATTTCTATTGAACCTACCTCACTGGTTTCGTATCAATGTAAGAACAATGTTTTAATTATCGGAGATGACCAAAAGGTGGCTCATGTTATTAGTCAACTCTCGGCTTCAATGGCCATGACCGTTCTCATTAGCAGTAAAGAGAGTGAGGTTGATCTTAACTCAATACCCGGTTCTGTCTCTATAGCATATGGCAAGCTTACTTCGCTTTCAGGTTACCTTGGGAATTTTAATGCAGAATTAACGGTTAAGGGTAAGCAAGTTAATCTCGCTACTGTTTATAACACTAAACTTAATAGTTTTGATCTTGTCATCGACCTAAATGAAAAGCCAATGCTGCATCAAAGCTTGTTACCTTTTGGTTATTTTTCACCACAAAATGATTTTGAACTTGAAGAAGTGATTCGTACGCTTCCTGATATGTTGGGTGAGTTTGAAAAACCCAAGTTTTTTGAATATAACGCGGATATTTGTGCGCACGGTAACAGTGGCTTAAAAGCATGTCAGCGTTGTATTAATGCTTGTCCAGCAGAGGCAATCATTTCTATTAAAGACTTGATTAAAGTTAACCCTTATCTCTGTCAGGGTGGAGGAACCTGCGCCACGGTATGTCCAACAGGTGCAATTCAATATGTTTACCCTCGCTTACAAGACACCCTGGGAAAAATTCGGTGTATGTTGAAGGCATATTATGATGCCGGTGGTGAAGATGCGGCTATTGCCTTTTATGGTGAAGAAGAATCTGCATTGTATGAGCAAGCAGCATTAAAAAACTATATCCCGTTTCAACTTGAAGAAATTGCCTCTATCGGTATGGAGGTCTGGCTTTCAGTCTTTGCTTTTGGTGCGCGTGATGTTGTGTTGTTAACGCACGAAAATACCGCGCCGGAAATAAATGAAACGCTTGATACTCAGCTGAGTTATGCACATGCGATCATGGAGGGGATGGGGTTTGAATCATCGTGCTTGCGTAAGCTTGTGATAAAAAATAACGAAAAGCCAACAGCGAACAATAAAAACGAGAGTTTTAATGTTGTTACTCCGGGAACCTTTATGGCCTTAAATGATAAACGTAGTGCATTACGAATGGCGATTGATCACCTTTATCTTTTTGCCCCTAAGCCTAATGACATTATTAGTCTGCCTGCAGGCGCCCCTTTTGGTGAAGTACAAGTAAACAAAGAACGTTGCACTTTGTGTATGGCATGTGTTTCGGTTTGCCCGGCAAAGGCATTGGGTGATGGTACTGATTTACCACAATTAAAATTTTCTGAAGAAAATTGTGTGCAATGTGGTTTGTGTAGTAGTGCTTGTCCTGAAACAGCGTTGACCTTAGTTTCTCAATATAACTTTGATCCACAGCTTAAACGCAATCAAAAAACATTACATGAAGATGAACCATTCTGTTGTACGAAGTGTGCCACGCCCTTTGCAACGCATGCCGTTATCGACAACATTATTGGAAAATTAAGCGGCCATTCAATGTTTCAATCTGACGAAGCCATTAATCGATTAAAAATGTGTGAAGACTGTCGTGTCATAGATATATTCAGTGGCGAAATGAATATTCGGCATTAACAGTCATAAAAGAAATCAGTGAGGTCAAAATGGGTAAGCGCTGGACATTTTGACCCACGTAGAAAAAATAAACCGGGTCTTTAGAAGGACATTCTCCTTATTTTCTGTTGAATGCCCTTATTTTTCTAAAATGACTGGCTCGGTATGTGCAACATAAATGCAATAAGGAAAAAGATATGTCGAATCAAGCCCATGCTAGTCAAGTAAAGCAAGAGCAACAAGAAAAGGTGCAAGGCGATAGTGATCAAATTCGGGCAAGCAGTTATGCGCTATTAGCCGCTTTATTGGCTAAGCCGCCGACTGAAGAATTATTGACGCAGTTGCAAGGGATTGAAACAGATATAGATGACGAGAAAGATATTGTTAATGCCTGGAGCATGCTTAAGCTGGCAGCCCAGGGTAATAATGCAGAATTAATTGCTGACGAATATCACGTTTTGTTTATTGGTTTGGGGCGGGGAGAGTTAGTTCCTTTTGCTTCCTGGTACTTAACCGGGTTTTTAATGGAAAAGCCGCTGGCTCATCTTCGACAACGATTATTGGTGTTGGGTTTTGAACAACAAGAAGATGTTCATGAACCAGAAGATCATGCTGCAGCATTATGTGAAGTTATGAGTCAGTTAATACTTGATGAAGAAACAGATTTTGAAACAGAACGTGATTTTTATGAAAGTTTTATGGGCAATTGGATGAAACGATTTTTTAATGACTTACAGAAAACAGAATCATCTGGATTTTATCGTTCTGTGGGTCAATTAGGTGAAGCCTTTTTAGATATCGAGAATCGATATTTTTCTATGATGGTTTAGTTTGAAGATTATTTAGTAAGTATTAAATTTGAACAAAGGAGAAAGTGATGTCGAAAAAATCAAAACAATCACGTCGTGAATTCTTAAAAGATGCTGTTGTCGCAGGTGGTGCCGCAGCTGTTGTTGTTTCTACCGGCTCGTCTGCGGCAATTACTAGCGAAAAAGTTGCAGAGGCAAACGTGGTTAAAAAAGAAAAAGGTTATCAGGAAACACAACATATACGTGATTATTACAACAGTGCACGTAGTTAACAAAAATAAACTTAAAGCGTAATAAATTGAATTCCAAGTGAGGGCTCTTAAATGAAACTGAGAAAAAAACAGGATCAGACCCATACTGTTGATGCAGATGGTATAGCTCAACCATCAACAGGTAATGGTATTGACCGTCGTACATTTTTACGTCGATCAGGTTTAGCGGCAGGGGGAACTGTATTAGGTACAGTCATGTCTCCAAGCATGATGAAAAAATCACATGCTGCTACAAAAGCAGGCATGGGTGGTGATGTAAAAACAATACGCTCAGTGTGTACGCATTGTTCAGTTGGCTGCGGTATTTATGCTGAAGTTGAAAATGGTGTTTGGACCGGGCAAGAACCTGCTTTTGATCATCCGTTTAATCTCGGTGCTCATTGCGCTAAAGGCGCATCGGTACGTGAACATGGTCACGGTGAACGTCGTTTAAAATATCCAACAAAACTGGTTAATGGCAAATGGCAACGCGTGTCATGGGAACAAGCGATTAATGAAATCGGTGACCAGATGCTGGATATTCGTAAAAAATCAGGCCCCGATTCTGTTTACTGGTTAGGCTCTGCTAAATTCAACAACGAACAATCTTATTTGTTCCGTAAGTATGCTGCGTTATGGGGAACCAATAACGTTGATCATCAAGCACGAATTTGTCACTCAACCACAGTAGCCGGTGTTGCAAACACCTGGGGTTATGGTGCGATGACCAATTCGTTTAATGATATTCATAACAGTAAATCTATTTTAATGATTGGCTCTAACCCGGCAGAAGCACACCCTGTTGCGCTACAACATATTATGCGCGCTAAAGAAAGCGGTGCAAAAATTGTTGTTATTGATCCACGTTTTACTCGCACAGCGGCGCATAGTGATCTTCATTTAGCAATTAGACCCGGAACCGATGTTCCAATTATCTGGGGTATGTTGTGGCATATATTTAAAAATAGTTGGGAAGATAAAGAATTTATTAATCAACGTGTTTATGGTTTAGACGAAACACGTAAAGAAGTGGCTAAATGGAACCCTGCTGAAGTAGAAAAAGTAACAGGTGTTGCAGAAGATAAAGTTAAAGCCGCTGCGAAAATGATGGCCGATAGTCGTCCGGGTACCTTTATCTGGTGCATGGGTGGAACACAACATCACATCGGGAATAACAATACCCGTGCATATTGTACTTTCCAACTAGCGTTAGGAAACATGGGTGTAGAAGGTGGCGGTACTAATATTTTCCGTGGCCATGATAATGTTCAAGGTGCAACAGATTTTTGTATCCTTTCACACAGCTTACCGGGTTATTACGGTTTATCTGGTGGAGCATGGAAACATTGGTCAAAAGTGTGGGGCCTGGATTACAAATGGGTACAAGGTCGTTTTGATCAAGGTAGTTTTGAAAAATCAAAAGGCAAACCTGTTACGCCAATGAATACCAAAGGTATTCCTGTTTCTCGTTGGATTGACGGTATTCTCGAAGACAAAGCGAATATTGCACAACGTGATAACGTAAAAGCGATGGTACTTTGGGGACACGCACCAAACTCTCAAACGCGTGGCGTAGAAATGAAAGAAGCAATGGAAAAATTGGATCTGATGGTTATTATCGATCCGTATCCAACTGTTTCTGCTGTTATGCATGATCGTAAAGATGGCGTGTATTTATTACCTGCTGCAACGCAATTTGAAACATATGGCTCAGTGACTGCATCAAATCGTTCATTACAATGGCGTGATAAAGTCTTTAACCCACTGTTCGAATCTTTACCTGATCACACCATCATGTATAAGCTTTCGAAAAAATTAGGTTTTGCTGATCAGCTATTTAAAAACATCAAAGTAAATAATGATGAACCTTTAATTGAAGACATTACTCGTGAATTCAATTCTGGAATGTGGACGATTGGTTATACCGGTCAAAGTCCTGAACGTCTGAAAGAACATCAACAAAACTGGCACACCTTTAATACCACTTCATTGAAAGCGGAAGGTGGCCCTGTTAATGGTGAATACTATGGTCTGCCCTGGCCTTGCTGGGGTAATCCTGAAGATAAACATCCGGGCACACCAATCTTGTACAACACAAACATGTCGGTTGCTGATGGTGGTTTGACATTCCGTGCCCGTTTTGGTGTTGAACATAACGGTGTAAGCATCCTGGCCGATGGTTCATACAGTAAAGACTCTGAACTGAAAGACGGTTATCCACAATTTGATGCCAAGTTACTTAAGAAATTGGGTTGGTGGAATGATCTCACCGCAAAAGAAAAAGTCGCTGCAGAAGGTAAAAACTGGAAAACAGATTTATCAGGTGGTATCCAACGTGTTGCGATTAAACATGGTTGCGCACCCTTTGGTAACGCCAAAGCACGTACCATCGTATGGCA
>JAUVEN010000119.1 GCA_030594815.1 Gammaproteobacteria bacterium | reverse complement strand
GCAATAACAGCAGGATCATCATAAGGATGCACAAAGGTCATACCTGTTGCTTCTGCCCGTTCAACAGCATGTTCATATGCATCATCATAAGCATTGCCAACTAATTCGATCTCGGCACCCAAAGCACGCACAGATGAAACTTTAATACCCGGTGTCGTTTTTGGCATAACAATGAGAGCCTTTAAACCAAGACGGTTTGCTGCAAGCGCAACGCCTTGAGCATGATTTCCTGCAGATGCGGTAATCACACCTTTCGCTTTTTCAGCATCTGAAAGTTGAGAAATTTTGTTATACGCACCGCGTAATTTAAAGGAATAAACAGGCTGTAAATCTTCGCGTTTAATCCACACCTGATTATTCAGGCGTTTGGATAACTCAGTCGCACGCTCTAAGGGTGTTTTTACTGCTACATTGTAAACATTGGCCTGTTCGACCAGATTTTTGTATTTTTCTGTCATATTCCTGATTTTTATCTATTTATTTTAGCTTTATGATTTATACCACGTATAGCATATTCAATTAAGCTCACGGTTAGCTCGAAAGCATGCTTTTTTTCTGCAAATTCCTTCGCAATGCTCGATCAAACAGTAGCCCGGATGTAATGAAATGCAATCCGGGAAATAATGCCAAACATGCCCCGGATTTCGCTGTGCTGCATCCAGGCTACCCTTATACCTATGATGACATGTGCAGAATAGTGGCTTAAGCCCCATTTACTTAATATAATACGTCAGCATAAATTTTACCCTAAACCTGATGGCAGGAGAAAGAAATGACCCAAGATGAAATGAAACAAGCAGTTGCCAAAGCTGCCATCGAATATATTGAAGCCGGCACCATTGTTGGTGTTGGTACCGGATCAACGGCTAACTTCTTTATAGATGAATTGGCAAAAATCAAACATAAAATTGACGGTACTGTAGCCAGCTCAGAAGCCAGTGCAGAACGTCTAAAAGGTCACGGCATCGAAGTGTTTGATCTTAATTCTGTATCTGAAATCGCTGTTTATGTTGATGGTGCAGATGAATCAAATAAATTTTTACACCTGATCAAAGGTGGTGGTGGTGCTTTGACTCGTGAAAAGATTGTTGCCGCAGCGAGTAAGAAATTTATTTGTATTGCAGATGAAAGTAAATTGGTTGATGTTATGGGTAAGTTCCCATTACCGATTGAAGTTATTCCAATGGCACGTAGTTTAGTTGCTCGTGAAATTATTAAACAAATTGGCGGTGAACCGGTATTACGTGAAGGTTTCACAACTGATAATGGAAACATTATTCTCGATGTGCATAATCTTGAGATTATGGAACCCACCAGGATAGAACAAATTTTGAATAATATTACCGGTGTTGTGACTAATGGTTTGTTTGCGATTAAACCTGCAACTGTATTATTACTTGGTACACAAGATGGCGTGAAAACTATAACTTAAAAACCTATAACCACAGAGGTCTCGGAGGTTCACAGAGGGTTTAAATATTTATTTCTCTGTGTTCCTCTGTGGTGAATATTATTTTTTTCATTTTAAAGCTGTATTGTTGCTTGGTACGCAGGATGGCGTGAAAACAATTGATTAATGTTGTTTGTTCCCCCGCCCTTAGGGAGGGGGCTAGGGGGAGGGGATAATTATAAATCACCCCTCCCTAGCCCTCCCCTTGAAGGGGAGGGAGTAAAATATTATAAATTAAAACAATTTAATTAATAAATCCTGAATAACGTAAACTAAAGCAACACTCTTTCAATACCACCTTTCTTCACTTTCTCAACAAATTCCTTTTCCCACTTCTCACCGAGAATACGGTTTGCAAGTTCAATAACAATATATTCAGTCTCTAAGCCAGTATCATTTTCATAGCGTGACAATCCTTGCTGACAAGCAGGACAAGATGTTAAAAGTTTTACTTTCTTATCTTTAACTTTAATGTCGCCGGTTAACTGACTAATCCCTTTTTGTAATTCTTCCTGTTTACGAAAACGAATTTGGGTAGAGATGTCCGGACGGCTAACGGATAAGGTACCCGCTTCACCACAACAGCGATCCGCCAGTAAAACATCTTGCCCAAGTAACGTTTCCGATACACGAATAGGGTTATGTTTTTTCATTGGGGTATGGCAGGGATCATGATACATATACTTCATGTCTTCTTTAGCTTCAGTTCGAATGCCTTTTTCCATTAAGTACTCATGAATATCCAATAAGCGACAACCCGGGAAAATTTTATCAAACTGGTATTGCAGCAACTGATCCATACATGTGCCACATGACACTATAACCGTTTTAATATCCATGTAGTTCAAGGTATTGGCAACACGATGAAACAGAACCTGGTTATCAACCGCAATTTCCTGACCTTTTACCGCATCGCCACCTGCACGTTGCGGATAACCACAACATAAATATCCTGGCGGTAATACTGTTTGCACACCTGTTTCATATAACATGGCTAATGTTGCGGTACCTACATCACTAAACAATCTCTCTGAACCACAACCTGGAAAATAAAATACAGCTTCAGACTCATCGGTGATTTTAGCGGGATCTCTAAGGATAGGAATAACTTTATCATCTTCAATATTTAATAATGCACGTGAAGTTTGTTTAGGTATTTTGGCCGGCATAGGTTTACGCATAAAGTGAACCACTTGCTGACTCGCTCGCGTAATTCCCGTTGTCGCTGCGGGTTGTTGTTCTTTTGTAATACGTAAACGTCTAGCCCATGCCGAAGCAAAACGTTGTGCACGATATCCCCATTCAATCATACCTTTACGCATAATTTTTATGGTACGAGGATCAGTTATATTTAAAAACTGCATAGACAACCAACTGCCTATATTAAAGCGTTTTTCGCCCTTATTTTTTAAGATGGTGCGCATCGTTATCGATACATCACCAAAATCAATGTTCACGGGACATGGCGACAAACACTTATGACAAACCGTACAATGATCAGCAATGTCATTCATTTCATCGAAATGACGTAACGAAACACCACGACGTGTTTGTTCTTCATAAAGAAAGGCTTCGATAATTAAACCTGATGCCAGGATCTTGTTACGCGGCGAGTACAACATATTAGCGCGAGGAATATGGGTATTACATTCGGGTTTGCATTTGCCACAACGTAAACAATCTTTAACCATGGTGTTAAGTTCACCCAGTTCACTGGCTTCAAGAATTAAAGCCTCTTGTTCAACTAAGCGTAGTGAAGGTGTGTAAGCATCATCCAGACCTGAATTTGAAACAAGTTTACCCGGATTAAATAGATTATCCGGATCAACCTCTTTTTTATAGTCAGCAAACTCAATTTTTATTTCATCCGATAAAAATTGCATTTTGGTGATACCGATGCCGTGCTCACCGGATATTACACCGCCAAGATCTTCAGCTAAGGTCATGATGCGTTCAACAACTTTTTCCGCTTCATGCATCATTTCATAATCATTTGAGTTAACCGGAATATTAGTATGCACGTTACCATCACCTGCATGCATGTGCGTTGCGACAAATAAACGGCTTGAACGAATATCGCTATGAATCTGATCTAACTTGTTACGCACACCTTCCAGATCATGTCCGGCAAAAATTTCTTTTAATGGTTTTTCAATATAGCGTTGATATGAAATACGTAATTCACGGCGTTGTAATAATTGAAATAAAGTATCGCCATCTTTTATAGTTGATTGTGTTTCTTCATTTAATAAATCCAGATGGTCTGTCGCTAAATCATCTGTCTTTTCTAAAATAATTTTCCAGCAGTCATAGGTCTGTTGTAAGTGTGACAACGCCGCTTTTTTCTTTGCTTCAATAATCGCAATGCGTTCATCACTTTCTTTATAATCCGGTACCTGTCCTGCAACCATCTGATGAAGTTCTGGCATATCTGTTTTGAGATAAGCCTGAACTTCTTCGATCATTGCCAATTTATTTTTTGTTGAAAGCTCAATATTAATGCGTTCAATGCCATCGTTATATTCTGACAACCGAGGTAATGGAATCACAACATCTTCATTAATTTTAAAGGCATTGGTGTGTGCAGCGATTGCTGCTGTGCGTGAACGATCAGACCAGAATTGTTTTCGCGCCTCGCTACTTACTGCAATAAAACCTTCGGCTTCACGCGCACTAGCCATTCGAACCACTTCAGATGCAGCAGAAGCAACTACCTGTTCTTCATCACCCGCTATATCAACAAGCAAGACCATTTTAGGTAAGTCACGCCTTGGTGCTTTGGTGGTGTAATCGACAGCTTTTACATAACGCTCGTCTAAATGTTCCATTCCGGCAAGCTGAATACCGGCCAGATTATCAAGGTAGTCTTTCGTTTCTGTAATCGCAGGTACGGCTTTGTGTAAGTCAGCCGCAAAAAATTCTAAACACACGGTACGAATAAATTTCGGCATAACATGCAGAGTAAATACGGCTGAAGTAATGATGCCATCACAACCTTCTTTTTGAATGCCGGGTAAACCACCTAGGAATTTATTGGTAACATCTTTACCTAAACCCTGTTTACGTAATTGTTGACCCGGTATATTTAATATTTCAGCGTCACCAACGGGGGCTACGCCATTGCTGTCATAACGGGTTAAACGGAATTCAGCGACTTCCACCTCATGAATTTTGCCTAAATTATGGTTAAGGCGTTCAATTTCCAGCCATGAATTATCAGGCATAACCATGCGCCATGAAACAAGGTTATCCAGTGTCGTGCCCCATAACACAGCTTTTTTACCACCGGCATTCATCGCGATATTGCCACCAATACAAGACGCATCTTGCGAAGTTGGATCAACCGCAAAAACATAACCCGAGGCTTCCGCTCTTTCAGAAACTCGGCGTGTTACTACCCCTACTTCACAATGAATAGTGGGTACGGCTTTTTCTACACCCGGAATTTGTCTTAATACGACTTCACCCAGGGCATCGAGTTTTTCTGTATTAATCACTGCACAGTTTTTCGTTAATGGCACTGCACCGCCGGTATAACCTGTACCACCGCCGCGTGGGATAATGGCTAACCCAAGCTCACGACATGCCTCTACGATGTCATGAATTTCACGTTCTGAATCAGGATTAATCACCACAACGGGGTATTCAACACGCCAATCCGAGGCATCGGTTACGTGTGAAACGCGCGCCAAACCATCAAAACTAATATTATCTGTGCGTGTGATTTTTTTAAGACGTTTAAGTGTCTTTTTACGAAGCTCATTTTGCTGAGGAAACCATTCCTCAAAACGATGGATCGCACTGCGTGTTAAAGCGGCTAATTCCAGTGCCTGCTGATTGATTTTATTTTTGGATTTTGTGCTGCTTTGATCATGATTTGCACGCGATTCAATTTGATCCAAACGGTGATGCAGCGCTTTAATGAGTAAGTTGAGTCGCTTGTTATTTTCCAGCAAATCATCCTGGATAAAGGGATTACGACTTACAACCCAAATATCACCCAAAACTTCAAAAAGCATACGTGCAGAGCGCCCGGTCACCCGTTCCTGACGTAAAGATTGCAAAATATCCCAGGCAGGCTCACCCAGAAAACGAATCACAATCTCACGATCTGAAAAAGAGGTGTAATTATAGGGAATTTCGCGGATTCGTTTGTTTTGAGTCATTAAAACGGTATTTTCTTTGAATTAAAATCGTATTTTAGCATTGAATGATAAAGGCAGGTAGTTATGCTTTGTTGGTTCCGTCGCACGCTCCTTGAACCCACCTACTTGTTTCATCGTGCAATGTAGGTGGGCTCAAGCGAAGCGGAGCCGACAAACTCTATTCGTTGGTTCCGTCATTTCATTCCTTGAACCCACCTACTTGTTTCAACGTGAAATTGTAGGTGGGCTCAAGCGAAGCGGAGCCAACAATCCTACTCAAATTCCATTTGAATAATTTTATCATCAATATTGTCACCCCAGTCTTTACTATAACGGCCATTTTCTACTGCTCTAGCGAATGAACTATATGGCCATTCCAATGGTGACGATACATACCCATGTTTAACGGGATTATAATGAATGTAGTCCATGTGATTTCGCCAATCATTTTCATCCCGTAAGCAATGTTCCCAATACCGCTTTTGCCATATTTTAATTTTACTCTCGTAATTGTTGTTAATTTTACATGTAACAAAATGTTTAATTAAACGCCAACGGGTTGCATAATCCGTATCATTGACAGGAAGACGCCAAATACAATGAATATGATCTGGAAGTACAACAATAGCATCGATAGTAAAAGGTCGTTTTTTGTGGATGTGCTGAAATCCTTCTCTGAGGTATTGAATATATTCCTTTTGAGCAAATAACATCTGCCGTTGATGAGTCACTACCGTAAAAAAATAACAACCTCCTGGTTGCCAAACACGTTGATAATCCATTTTTGCCTCCTTGCAATAATTTTTCACTTTATTCTTTGAAACCCACCCACCTAAAACCGTAGGTGGGCTCAAGCGCAGTGGAGCCAACAATTTTATCTACATTGTTGGTTCCGACCCACCTACTCTAAAATTGTGCATATCCTATAATATAAACCACCACGATATAACGCAGCAATTTCCCAACACTAATAAATAACAAACTCGGCAACCAATGAAGTCGCAACCAGCCAGCAGCGACACACAATGGATCACCAACAACCGGTAACCAGGATAATAATAGAATAGGACTGCCGTATTTTTGTAGTCGCTCCACAGCTTTTTGTTGTGGTGCTTTTGATAATCGTTTAACTGAATAGCGTATTGAAATTAGTCGACCAATTCCCCATGAAGTCATTGCACCTAAAGTATTACCGACTGTTGCTACAATAATTAAGAGAAAAAGAGGGTGTTTTGCATCTGAAACAAGGTATGCCAGAACAGCTTCTGAACCACC
>JAUVEN010000157.1 GCA_030594815.1 Gammaproteobacteria bacterium | reverse complement strand
CTAATCCAGGTAATAAAAGCGCTACAGAGAGCGCCAGAGTTAATATTAAATTTTTCATGTTAAATTCCTCTTTAAGTAATGATGAAGTCAAATTATTAATTTTTCTATGCAATAAAGGTGGTGGCACTCGTATTGTTCAATTCCATTATTTGTATTTTCCCATTTCGTTTTTATAAGCTAACGACTTAGCTCAGTTGACCGTAATACAGAGCGAAGCGGCGTATTACTGGTCAACTGCAGTGACTTGTTACAAATTTATTTACGGTTGTCTTTTATGTACATGGCTGAGCCATTGTTTCTCATCTCAATATCAAATAACTCACTAGCCCTTATTAAATCACCAAGTTTCTTATACCCATAATTTATTGATGAGAATGAGCTGTTGTTATTTGATATGTAACTACCAACTTTGCTCATATGCGCCCAACCATCTTCTGATGCTGCTTGTTCGACTGCGGTTCTAAGTAACCGTACGAGTGCGGTGTTTCGCCTTAATGCCTTCGTGTCTTTTTTAGGTAATGCTTTTGTGTCGCCTTTTTTATCGTCTTTACCATCAGAAACTAAATTTTCTGTGAAAATAAATGGGGAGCAAGCATCTACAAAAGGTTGTGGAGTTTTCTTTTCGCCAAAACCATAAACTGGCATTCCGTTTTCTAGAATTCTTAAAACAAGAGGTGTGAAATCACTATCACTTGTCATTAGTGCAAAAGCATCAATATTATTACTATAAAGTAAATCCATTGCATCGATAATCATTGCTGAATCAGTAGCGTTTTTACCTTTAGTGTATGCAAACTGCTGCATAGGTCTTATGGCATAAGGGTGTAATTTATCAGCCCAACCTGATAATGATTGGTTGTTCCAATCTCCATGCGCATGCCGAACATTTACC
Organism: Gammaproteobacteria bacterium; assembly: GCA_030594815.1. Classification (GTDB taxonomy): domain Bacteria; phylum Pseudomonadota; class Gammaproteobacteria; order UBA6429; family Thiohalophilaceae; genus JAGLTQ01. Next base: position 2,382 of record JAUVEN010000157.1, on the reverse strand, counting down.
ATGCCATATTTAGCTAGTTCCTCTAGAACACCTTCTATGGAGTTGTGACTGACATTATCACAATCTATAAGAAGCGCTATTCTCTTTTTGTCAGGCACAAATTTCTCCTAAATTTATAACGTTTGAAATAACCGGCGTGTTTTTTACGTCCGCGTTTATTGACTTGTTATATTTTTTAATTATCTTGCTTTGGGTTATCTATATTTATTAAATTACTTTTTACAGAGCCCGTCCAGTATCCAAATCGGTTGTCGTAATATTTGTCCATTGAATAAGTAATATATGCTTTATCAATCATTTTAAATGAAGTGAAATTATGTTTAACGCGAGCACTTTCATTTGGCCTGATTACAACAATTTTTAAGTCGGAAACGCTTGGAATTAATTCACTGCCACTAGTAACTGGCTTGTTATGTTCTATTGTTATTTCTGTTGGCTGATCTAGGCCTTTTTCTTGACTTGCCTTAAGTATGCCAGTAGCAACCGAGATGTCAGATTTGGTGATATTTTTTAAGATGAGTATTGCGTTATACGTATGTTGCGTTTTCGTTATGTAACCTCTTGGATTATAAATATATGCCTGTACATCATTCGCCTCTTTATAATGAATAACGGCCGTTGTAATTTCTAATTCTGCAGCATGAGCACTGAAATTAAATATGATTAGTGCAATTAAAATATATTTCATTTTATTCCTTTTAAAATATAACAGTATATTAGCCAGAATGTCGTTACTCTGTGTTATACAGAATGTGGAATATTCAATATTCCACACATAACTATTTATTTGGTTTGTTCTTCGATTTCTAGTGCGCGTTTATCGGCACCATCTTGAAGCATCTGCTCTACGCCTTTAGCTTTATCAAGTGCGCGTTTTTGATCTGATGCAAAATGCTCTGTACCTGGGTTTTCTGCTGCAATTTCTTTCGTTGTTTTTTCTTCGGCTGGTGAACAGGCTGTTAAGACAAATGATGAAGTTATAACCAAAGCGCATAAGAATATTTTAAACATTGTTTTTCCCTTGTATTTAAATTCTTAGTTAGATTTTTTAACAAATTTTGTCAGTATAACAATTCGCTGACCTTCTACTTTTCCTTCAATGTGTTCAGGATTGTTTTCTACTAATGAGATACCACGAACGGCTGTGCCACGTTTCGCTGTAAAGTTAGCACCTTTAACATTTAAGTCTTTCGTTAATGTCACTGTATCACCCGCTTCTAACACTGCGCCATTACTATCTAAATGTATAACAGCATCATCAGTGTTTTCTCCTTCACCTGTTGCTTGTGCCCAACTTAAGGTTTCATTATCCAGATAAAGCATATCGAGTAAATCTTGTGGCCACCCTTCACTCTTTAGTCTGGTCAGCATTCGCCATGCCATTACCTGTACTGCGGGAACCTGGCTCCACATACTGTCGTTAAGACAACGCCAATGATTTGGATCAACGTCTACCATATTTTCTATTTGTGATGAGCAAACTTCACATAACAAGATGCAATCCTCGAGGCTTACCTTTGAATCGGGCGGTACTTCATAAACGTTTAAATTTTTTGATGCGTTGCACAGTTCACACTTTGATTCACTGCGCTGTTGTAATTCTTGTTCTAGCATTTTGTTACTCGATACTTTCTTTAATCGATACCTAAATCATTCCATAATTCATCAATACGTTTTTTAACGGTTTCATCCATTTCGATCGGTGTGCCCCACTCACGATCGGTTTCACCAGGAAGTTTGTTAGTGGCATCAATACCAACCTTGGAGCCTAAACCTGAAACAGGGGAAGCAAAATCCAGGTAGTCGATCGGCGTATTTTCTATCATGGTGAAATCTCGTACCGGATCAACACGCGTGCTCATTGCCCAGATTACATCTTGCCAGTCACGCGTATTGATATCTTCATCAACAACGATGACAAATTTTGTGTACATAAACTGTCTAAGAAAAGACCATACACCCATCATGACGCGTTTCGCATGTCCCGGATATTGTTTTTTCATGCTGACGACAGCAACACGATATGAACAACCTTCTGGTGGTAAATAAAAATCTATAATCTCAGGGAATTGTTTTTGTAATATCGGTATGAATACTTCATTTAGTGCGACACCTAAAATAGCCGGTTCGTCCGGTGGACGACCGGTATAGGTACTGTGATATATCGGATCTTTACGATGTGTGATTCTTTCTATGGTAAACACAGGGAACGTTTCCGTTTCATTATAGTAACCCGTGTGGTCACCATAAGGCCCTTCTTCCGCTACGTCATCAGGATAGATAAAACCTTCTAAAATATATTCTGCTGAGGCGGGTACTTGTAATTCACTTAGTGCACATTTTACGACTTCGGTTTTACTGCCGCGTAACAGACCGGCAAAT
>JAUVEN010000118.1 GCA_030594815.1 Gammaproteobacteria bacterium | reverse complement strand
GATGCCTTATCTTGCTAAAATGGATATTAAACACATCGTTTACGTTTCTTGTAATCCTTCAACGTTAGCCCGGGATGCCGGGACCTTGGTCAATGAAATGGGATACACCCTGGAGAAAGTAGGTATCATGGATATGTTCCCTCATACGGCACATGTTGAATCAATCGCTTTATTTACTAAAAAATAATAATTATAAAATGGCAACTGAAATAGAACGGAAATTTTTACTTAAAGACTCCTCCTGGAAAAATTTTGCGGATGATGGGGCTGCTTATTCTCAAGGTTACCTGGTAGGCAGTAAACATGCTTCAGTAAGAGTGCGTATTCAGGGAGAACGTGCTTTTTTAAACATAAAATCTGCAACCATAGATATCACTCGTCAGGAATTTGAATACGAAATCCCACTGGATGACGCGACGGAAATGCTTGAGACTTTGTGTGAAAAGCCGTTAATTAGCAAAACACGTTACCACATTAAAAATGAGAACCATTTGTGGGAAATAGATGTTTTTGAAGGCGATAATAAGGGATTGGTTGTTGCAGAAATTGAATTAAGTGATGAAGATGAAGCCTTTGCAAAACCCGATTGGTTAGGGGTAGAAGTGTCTGAGGATGAACGTTATTACAATGTTTGCTTAGTAAAACACCCATTTAAAGATTGGTCATAAAATACAATGTCTAATATCAATAAAAAATCTAATGAGAAAATAATTGATATTAATATTAATAAACAAGAATTAAGTTTATTTCAGGGCGAGACTTTAATAGCCGGTTATCCTGTTTCTACCGCTAAAAATGGAATTGGGCAACAAAATGGCAGTGAATGTACGCCTTCTGGTTGGCACACCATACGAGCTAAAATAGGTCTTGATGCTGAAGTAAATACCGTATTTGTCGGTCGTCGTAATAGCGATGAAATTTTCTCTGAAAAACTGCGAGTAAGCAACCCTGAGCGAGACTGGATTCTGACGCGAATTATGTGGCTAAGTGGCTTGGAAATAGGCAAAAACAGAGGTGGAGAAGTGGATACAATGCGCCGCTATATCTATATACACGGCTGTCCCGATAGTGACTCATTTTCAAAGCCATCATCCCATGGTTGTGTGAAAATGCGTAATAAAGATATTATTGAGCTGTTTGATAATATTGAAGCCGGTACGCGTGTTTTAATTCACACATCTAAATAATTAAATAGGTAATATAATGAATTCATCTTTATTAAAATTAATATTATTTAGCTGTATTATTTTTCAGACAAGTTGTGATATTACATTTAAGCGAAAAGTTGAAAAAGAAAAAAAAGCACCTGTTTTAATTGACGAACAGTTAAAAAGTTCTAAAAAGGTAGATGAAAATAAAAACAAGAAAACAGAAAAATATACGAATACATTTACTAATAATGATTCTGAACTCATATCTTCATATTATTCAGATAAGACAAATTCTATAATTCGTAAAGATATGATTATGCATACCAAAGTTTCTAAAGAACAAACAAAAAAACTTGTTGTAGATGAATATGTTCCCAGAGACATACAGGTTATGCCTCTACCATTAAAATTAAATAGAAAACTGTCGTTTCTTCCATTGGATAAACTTAGGGTACAGATTGGTACAAGAGTGATATTAATGAATGTAAAGACGCGACGAATTTTAGATGTAATCAAAATATAAGAGACCTTTGCACGAATGATCTTTTGTCCTAATCCTGCGTTAAAAACGTACTCAAATGCTCATTTACTCCATGTAAACTACGCTTTTCCGTGCGTTTTTGCCTTGTCTAAGAACAAAATCTTCATACGTGAAAAGGTCTCATAAAACATTAATTAATAAAAATAAGTTAGGAATAGTTATGTCACTTGGTCCAATTATGCTGGATCTTGACTCAGTTGAAATGAGTCCGGAAGAACGTGAGATTTTACAAAATCCACTTGTAGGTGGAGTTATCTTATTTAGTCGTAATTTTTCATCTGTTGAACAGTTAATACATCTTGTTAATGAAATTCATCAAATTCGTGAACCACGATTATTGATTTCAGTCGATCATGAAGGAGGCAGAGTTCAACGTTTTCGTGATGGCTTTACTTCTTTACCTGCGGTCGGTCATTTTGGTGATATATACAAACATAATCCAAAACGTGCTCATTTGTTATCTGAAACTGCAGGATGGATGATGGCAGCAGAGTTACGTGCGGTTGGTATAGATTTTAGTTTCGCTCCTGTTTTAGATATTGATTATGGTGTCAGTGAAGTTATTGGTGACCGTGCCTTTCACCAGGATTGTCAGGTGATTACAGAGTTAGCTCATGCCTATTCAAAGGGAATGCATGATGCAGGTATGGCGGCTACTGGTAAACATTTTCCAGGACATGGAGCAGTGACTGCTGATTCACATGTCGATATTCCTGTCGATGACAGGGAGTATAATGAAATATATGCGAATGATATTTTACCGTTCAAACGAATGATTCATCATGGGATGGCTGCCGTCATGCCTGCTCATGTTATCTACCCGAAGGTTGATAAGTTACCTGCAGGTTTTTCGGAAATATGGCTTAAAGATATCTTGCGTAAACGTTTAGGCTTTACGGGTGTTATTTTCAGCGACGATTTGGATATGAAAGGTGCGAGTGTAATAGGCGAAAAGTATGTGGATCGTGCTGAAAAAGCATTATCGGCAGGATGTGATATGGTTTTAGTCTGTAATAATCGTGAAGGAGCCTTAAATGTGTTAGATAATCTGGACGGACATAATGATCCGGTTTCTCATTTACGTTTGGCTCGAATGCATGGAAAGCATGAAATCACAATGAATGAGCTACACAAATCAGCGAAATGGAAAAAATCATCGGATATTCTAAAACGATATCAGGACGATCCCACTCTCGACTTAGAATTTTAGTCGTTTTACAAATAATGATATTTTAGGTTACTAATAAAATGATAGAGATATTTCAAAAATATTTACCCTTTATAAAAGAGGGCGACGCATGGATTTTAAAAATATTCGCAATTATATTTGTCGCGTTATTATTAGATTATATTCAAAAGAAAATATTAAAACGTATTAAAATCCAATTGGAAAGAACATCTAACTTGTGGGATGACGCATTTATTCATGCAGTAATTAAACCGCTAAGCGTATTGATTTGGATATTTGGCCTTTCGATAGCAGTAGAAGTTGCCGGTTTGAGCAATGCACTGAAAATATTTGAAGTTGGTGTGATTGTTGCTGTTAGTTGGACACTTATTCGTTTAATTACATTTGTAGAAATAAATATAATTCAACAGCAAAAAATTAAAGGTAAAAATGTTGATCAGACGACAGCTGATGCAATAAGCCAACTACTACGTGTTTCCATTATTATTACCTCATTACTTGTTGGGCTACAAAGTTTAGGTTTTAATATATCTGCTATTTTAGCGTTTGGTGGTATTGGCGGCATTGCTGTTGGTTTTGCTGCAAAAGATTTGCTGGCTAATTTTTTTGGTGGCTTAATGATTTATATGGATCGTCCGTTTTCAGTCGGTGACTGGATACGTTCACCCGATCGAAATATAGAAGGCACTGTTGAAAAGATTGGTTGGCGTTTAACACTTATTCGTACCTTTGATAAACGACCGCTTTATATACCAAATTCAATGTTTGCGAGTATCTCAGTTGAAAACCCATCGCGTATGACACATCGACGAATTTATGAAACGATTGGCGTTCGTTATGAAGATAGTAAGCATCTTCCTGAAATAATTTCAGATGTAAAAGATATGTTATTAGAACATCCTGAAATTGATACTACTCAAACAATGATGGTTAATTTTAATGAGTTCGCAGCTTCATCGCTGGATTTCTTTATTTATACTTTCACAAAAACAACCAATTGGATTAAGTTTCATGAAGTAAAACAGGATGTCTTATTTAAAATAACTGAAATAGTAGAAAAACACGGTGCTGAGATGGCTTTCCCAACATCAACGATTCATATTGAAAATGAAGCGTTATTTAATAAATAAATGTTATTGGGTATGGCACAGTGGATATAAAAAGTATAAAAAAAATTGAAGCTGAGTCTGATTGTTTATGTGATTCAGAGAAACTGAATCAAGTATTAGATGCGTTAGCTAATCAGATAACAAATGATTTAGAAGAAAAAAATCCTATTATCCTTTGTGTGATGACAGGCGGAGTAGTTCCTACCGGCCACTTAGTAACTCGATTGTCATTTCCCTTACAACTCGATTATATTCATGCGACACGTTATCGTGGCGAAACGAGCGGGGGAGAATTACATTGGATACAGGAACCCTCAATTTCATTACAAGATAGAAATGTACTTATTGTTGATGATATTTTTGATGAAGGCATTACGCTTTTAGAAATTGCTAAATATTGCAAGAACAAAGGTGCTGCAAAAGTATATTCAGCGGTACTTGTTAATAAGCTTCATAATCGAAAAGCTGATTTTAAGCCTGATTACATCGGTTTGAATATAGAAGACCGTTATTTATTTGGTTTCGGTATGGATTATAAAAATTATTTACGTAACGTAAATTCAATTCATGCTGTAAAGGGAATGTGAAAATGAGTAAAATTGCGATTATTGGTGGTACCGGCTTAACCTCGATCAATGGACTTGAAATTACAGGTAGAGAAATTGTACAAACTCCTTTTGGTGAACCCTCGGGCCCGTTAGTACAAGGTGTTTTGGCTGGTCATAATGTCTATTTTTTACCTCGACATGGTGCCGGACACACTATTCCTCCTCATAAAATAAATTATCGCGCCAATATTTGGGCTTTAAAAGAAGCCGGTGTCGAACAGGTTATTGCTATTAATGCTGTTGGTGGAATTCGAGAAGATATGCAACCCGGCTCATTGGTAATCCCCGATCAGATTATTGACTATACAATTTCACGCACTAATACCTTTTTTGAAGAAGGTTTAAAGCACGTTGTACACATTGATTTCACAGAACCTTTTTGTGAAAGCTTACGCAAGCTAATAATAAAAGCAGCAGAGACTCATTCAATTGAAATTATTAGTGACGGTACATATGCTGCAACACAAGGACCTCGTTTAGAAACGGCAGCTGAAGTAAACCGTTTAGAGAAAGATGGTTGCCACCTTATTGGTATGACATGTATGCCAGAAGCTGCACTGGCCAGAGAAAAAGATCTTTGTTATGCCAGTATTTCTGTCGTTGCAAATCTAGCTGCTGGCAGAGGAGAAGGTGCTTTAACTATGGAAGTAATCGAAGAAAATTTAAATATTGGTATAGATCGAGTTCGAATGTTGCTTGAAGCCGTTATCCCTTCGCTCGATTAAAATATTATTTAACTGCATATTTAACTGCCAGATTTAACTGCCAGATTTTCAGGCTTTTCATAAGGTGTAATGAGTATCAAGATTCCTAATGCGGGATGATCTAGGTAATGTAACTCTTTACTTCTAATACGACGTCGTTTTTGTTTTAAGTGAATAACACCTTGTTTATCAATTTTGCTAAGTTCGCTTTGATTATCCAATACTGAAAATGGGTTATTGCTATTTTCAATTTCCGGAGTTTTGTCTTTTAATGTTAGTTCTGCTTCGAAGTGTAAAAAGCGTGCTAATGTGACACGTAATATGCCTTCTAGAATAGATGGGGTAGGTTTAGTCGCGATGGCCGCGTCCTCATTACTTTGATTTGAGTTAGTTAACTCTTCAACAACAGGTAGAGCAGGTACTTCTCGTTTAAAATAGACAGGTAGTGCTTGTTTTTTGTCCAGGCCTGGTTGGCGCCATGCAGTATGAAAAATTACACGTTGTGTCTTGGACTCAGATATTTTTTCTACTTTATCAGTCAATCGATAGGTCTTTGCTTTTAATAGTTTATAGCTTGATTTTAAATCAACATCTTTTGGTAGCCATTTTTTTAAAACAGGTTGACCAAGTTGTACAGTTTTTTCAGCCTGGACTAAATTCACCTGAAGTGGCCAGCTTTCTGAATTTCTGGATTCGTCAGAAAGATTCTCAATAATGACGATTTCGACATCATAGTAGCGCATGTCATCAGCAAAACTGGTATTGATCAATAGAAAAAATAGAGCTGATATAAGTGTTTTCAAGATGCTGTTTCCTGTTATATTCGTTATGACTTATTTTCTCATTGTTCAGGTGAAAATGCTAAACCTAATTGGAATTTTGTGATGGCAGTACAAGAAGTTATAAAAATGGGGCACCCTTTGCTCTTAGCGAGAGCAAAAGAGGTCGAAAATTTTGCTACAGCTGAATTAGAGCAACTTATTATTGATATGAAGGACACTATGGCTGCTTTAAATGGCGCAGGTTTAGCTGCTCCACAAATCGCGGTAAGTTTACGTATAGTCATATTCGGTGTATCTGAAAATCCACGTTATCCCGATGCGGATTCTGTACCCGAAACAGTCTTAATTAATCCTGAGATTTCAATAATCGCTCCAGAAAGAGATTCAGCCTGGGAAGGGTGCTTAAGTGTTCCGCATTTGCGGGGGCTTGTGCCTCGTTATACATCTATTCGATATCGAGGTTATGACACACAGGGCAATCTAATAGAGCGTGAAGCCCACGGTTTTCATGCGAGGGTGGTGCAACACGAGGTAGACCATTTGGATGGTATTTTATATCCTACCCGAATTGAAGATCTGAAAGATTTTGGCTATGAAGATGCATTAATGCAAAGTCACGATGAGAGTGAGTTGGAAGAAGAGTTATGATTAAACTAATTCATATGAGTACTGCTTTTATTAGTATTAGTTTTTTTCTCATTCGAGGGATGTGGGTATTTCGAGGCTCATCAATGATGAGTAAAAAATGGGTAAAAATTCTTCCTCATGTAAACGATACCATTTTACTTACTACCGCTACGTTACTTGCTATAACAACCTATCAATACCCTTTTGTTCATGCCTGGTTGACCGCAAAATTTACCGCTTTAATTGTTTATATCGTCTTTGGTATGTATGCGTTAAAACGCGCGAAAGAAATGAAAAATAAGGTGGTATTTTTTATTTTGGCATTATTGACGTTTAGTTATATTGTGGGTGTTGCGTTGACTCGTTCAGTTGGTTGGTTTGTTTTATGACGGCTACCGACCC
>JAUVEN010000030.1 GCA_030594815.1 Gammaproteobacteria bacterium | reverse complement strand
AGTAGCCTATGAAAAATTAGTTGAAAATCCAGGCCCTGTTATAATTGGTGCTATGCCTTTTGCTAGTTGTTTTGGTCCCGCCTATGAATTTGCCTTTATTCTGGATTGTGCTTTACGTAAGAAAAAAATGCGTAATCAAGTACCAATGACTTTTGTTACCTCTGAACCCTACATTGGTCATCTTGGTCTTGGCGGTGTGGGTGATTCAAAAGGTATGCTAGAAAGTGATTTACGTGCGCATGGTGTTAAATTTATCACCAATGCTAAAACAACAAAAGTTGAGGATGGCATGATGTTTGTTGATGAGCTGGGCGACAACGGTGAAGTTAAGAAACAACATGAAATTCCGTTTGTTTACAATATGATGTTGCCTGCCTTTAAAGGTGTTGATGCTGTTGTTGCAGTAGAAGGTTTATGTAATCCACGTGGATTTGTAATGATTGATGAATACCAGCGTAATCCTAAATATAATAATATTTATGCATCAGGTGTGTGTGTCGCTATTCCTCCAGTGGAAGCTACGCCAGTACCCACTGGTGCGCCTAAAACAGGTTATATGATTGAAACCATGTCTACCGCAATTGTGCATAACGTTGCTCATGCATTGAATGGTGAAGAACCAGAAACATGTGGTACCTGGAATGCGATTTGTCTTGCCGACATGGGTGATACGGGTGCAGCATTTGTTGCCTTACCACAAATTCCGCCACGCAATGTTGCCTGGTTCAAGAAAGGCAAATGGGTACATAAAGCAAAAATTGGCTTTGAGAAATATTTTATTCGCAAGATGAGAAAAGGGCAAACAGAGCCTTTGTATGAAAAATTTATTCTTAAAGCATTAGGTATTGCTAAGCTTAAATAGTAATTTGTATCGTAATATGGATAACAGGTACGACTTAGTTGTACCTGTTAGCTATGATTCAAAGTTCATCTCTCAATAAATAAACAAGACATAAAACACCATTCAAAACCTCATTAAGCTGTTTCAGATATGACGTTAAAAGCGGGATAGTGTATGATCACATTTTTCCTTTTAACCACACATTCTGGACTAAAAGCACATGCTGCAATTGCCCGGCGGTTTTGCCCTTTCTGATTTTCGTAAAAATAAACTTTTAACTTCACTGCAAAATGTGGTGCCTGCTGTTACTGATATTCAAGCACGTTTTATGCATTTTGTTGAGGTTGATAAAACACTCGATTCTGATGCTAAAGCGGTTCTGGATTCTTTATTACATACAGAAGCCCAGCCTGATGTGCCAAATGCGAATGTATTTCTTGTTATACCGCGTCCGGGAACGATTTCTCCCTGGTCGAGCAAAGCCAGTGATATTGCACATAATTGTGGATTAAAAGATGTGCGCCGCATCGAACGTGGCATTATATATAAAGTAGTGAGTGACAACTCACTCGATGAGGGCGACTGGCAATCAATTAGCGCATTACTTCATGACCGTATGACAGAATCGGTTTTTTCGGATGTTGATGAGGCGGAACGTTTATTCCACCATGCCGAGCCTGCACCATTACAATGTGTAGATATTTTACTCGGTGGCCGTGATGCGCTGGTAAAAGCCAATGCAGATTTAGGTTTGGCACTGGCCGAAGATGAAATTGACTATTTAGTAGAAAATTTCAAGACCATGAATCGTAATCCTACGGATGTCGAGCTTATGATGTTTGCCCAGGCAAACTCAGAACATTGCCGACATAAAATCTTTAATGCTGACTTTGTGATTGATGGCAAAGAGCAGAAGAAATCTTTGTTTGGCATGATTCGAAATACGCATCAGAAAAATCCCGGTGGCGTGTTATCTGCTTATCACGATAATTCAGCGGTAATGAAAGGTTCAAAAGCAGGGCGTTTTTTTGCTGAACCACATAGCCATCAATATGAATATCATGAAGAAAATATTCATATCTTGATGAAAGTTGAAACCCATAATCATCCCACCGCGATTGCGCCTTTCCCGGGTGCGGCAACAGGTTCTGGTGGAGAGATTCGTGATGAAGGTGCAACCGGTCGTGGTTCAAAACCAAAAGCAGGACTCAGTGGTTATTCTGTCTCAAATTTAAAATTGCCTGCATCGCCACAGCCGTGGGAAACAGATTTTGGTAAACCAGGTCGTATTGTTTCAGCACTCGATATTATGTTGGAAGCACCGATAGGTGCAGCAGCATTTAATAATGAATTTGGCCGTCCAAATATTTGCGGCTATTTCAGAACATACGAAGAAAAAGTCACCAGCTTTGCTGGCGAAGAAGTACGTGGTTATCACAAGCCCATTATGCTGGCAGGTGGTCTGGGTAATATTCGCGAAGATCATGTAAACAAAAATGATATCCCTCCCGGTTCACAGATTGTTGTTTTAGGTGGACCAGCTATGTTGATTGGTCTGGGTGGTGGTGCGGCTTCATCCATGGCATCGGGCGATAGCCATGAAAGTTTAGACTTTGCCTCGGTACAGCGTGGCAATCCGGAAATTGAACGCCGTGTTCAGGAAGTGATCGATACTTGTGTACAGTTGGGTGATCAAAATCCAATTATCAGTATTCACGATGTAGGAGCAGGTGGTTTATCCAATGCCTTGCCAGAGCTTGTGAACGACAGTGGTCGTGGTGGTAAATTTGAGCTGCGTTTAATTCCAAATGATGAGCCGGGTATGGCGCCAATGGAAATCTGGTGTAATGAAGCGCAAGAACGCTATGTTTTAGCAGTAAGCTCTACGAATATCGATATGTTCAGTGATATTTGTGAACGCGAGCGCTGCCCATTCTCTATTGTTGGAGAAGCGACAAAAGAGCAAAACCTTATTGTTGGTGATGGCCATTTTGACAATACACCCATTGATATGCCGATGGATGTACTTCTAGGTAAGCCACCAAAAATGCGTCGTGATGTGAAACACCATCCTGTGCCGAAAACAGATTTTTCTCTTGAAGAGATTAATATTCCTGAAGCGGCTAAACGAGTCTTGGCATTACCTACTGTCGCAGCGAAAAATTTCTTAATCACCATTGGCGATCGAACTGTAACCGGTATGGTTGCGCGTGATCAAATGGTCGGTCCCTGGCAGGTTCCGGTGGCGGATGTTGCGGTAACTGCCGCCGCATATGACACCTTAAAAGGTGAAGCCATGGCCATGGGAGAACGCACTCCTATTGCTTTACTTCATCACGCAGCTTCCGCTCGTATGGCGGTGGGTGAGGCCATTACTAATATTGCAGCGGCACAAATAAATAAGATCAGTGACATGGTGTTATCTGCAAACTGGATGGCTCCTGCGGGACATCCGGGTGAAGATGCCGGTTTATATGATGCTGTGAAAGCGGTTGGTGAAGAACTTTGTCCAAAGTTGGGGATCGCCATTCCTGTTGGAAAAGATTCCATGTCGATGAAAACAGTATGGAATGAAGGTGATACAACACATTCAGTAACGGCTCCTTTATCGCTCATTATTTCTGCCTTTGCACCTGTGGAAGATATTTCTAAAACACTAACACCTCAATTACGCACAGACTTAGGTGATAGTAATCTAATCCTGATTGATTTAGGTAAAGGTAAAAATCGATTAGGTGCAACGTGTTTAGCGCAAGTTTATAAACAACTCGGTCATCACAATGCAGATTTAGATGATGCCAATAGTTTGAAGAGCTTCTTTAGTGTTATACAAAAATTAAATAAGAAAGGTTTATTGCTCGCCTATCATGATCGTTCGGATGGTGGCTTACTGGCTACGGTATGTGAAATGGCCTTTGCAGGACATACTGGAATCAATATTGAACTAGCAGATTTAGGTGATAGTTCAATTGCCAGTTTGTTTAATGAAGAACTTGGCGCAGTTATACAAGTACAACATGAATATACGGATGAAGTATTGGCTGAATTAAAGAAAGCGGGTTTAGGTCATTATAGTCATGTGGTTGGGCAATTAAATAATGACGATAATATTGTTATTCAATTTAATGATCGTGATGTATTAAATGAGAAACGTCGTAGTTTACAACGCACCTGGTCTGAAGCGTCATACCAGATCCAGGCCTTACGTGATAATGCGGATTGTGCCAAGCAAGAGTTTGATAATTTATTAGATCATAATGATCCTGGTTTACATGCAAACTTAAGTTTTGATGCACAAGAAAATATTTCAGCACCTTATCTGAATATAGGACACCGCGACTTAAGACATCGTCCTCGTGTTGCCGTCTTGCGTGAGCAAGGTGTAAATGGTCATGTTGAAATGGCTGCGGCATTTGAGAAAGCCGGTTTCGCCAGTGTTGATGTGCATATGAGTGACATCATCGAAAGTCGTCATAATTTAAATGACTTTCAGGGTTTAGTGGCTTGTGGTGGTTTCTCTTATGGTGATGTTTTAGGTGCAGGTGGTGGTTGGGCAAAAACGATTTTGCACAATAATGCGATGCGCGATGAATTCGAAGCGTTCTTCAATCGTGAAGACAGTTTTGGTTTAGGTGTGTGTAATGGTTGCCAGATGATGTCTCATTTAAAAGATCTCATTCCCGGTGCTTCACACTGGCCACAATTTGAACGTAATTTATCTGAGCAATTTGAAGCACGTTATTCCTTAGTTGAAGTTCAGGAATCACCATCCATTCTTTTTGATGGTATGGCGGGTTCTCGTATGCCGATCGCCGTTGCTCATGGCGAAGGACAGGTGAAATTTGCTTCTGATGCTTTATCTCAACAGGTTCAGAAAGATAGCCTTGTTTCTATGAAGTATGTTGATCATCTTGGCAATGCGACTGAAAAATATCCTTATAATCCAAATGGTTCTGTTGATGGTATTACCGGATTAACAACAGATGATGGTCGTTTTAATATAATGATGCCGCACCCTGAACGATTATTTAGAACCGTTCAGCACTCCTGGCACCCTGATGAATGGGGCGAAGATGGCCCATGGTTACGATTATTCCGTAATGCTCGACGCTGGATAGACTAAAGGCAGTCACAGGGTGAAATAAAAGTGGACAGCAGGGGTAAATTTCCTGCTATCACCTTTATAATTTTGTATATGTTGTATACTTAAGGTGCCCCCTGCTAAAAACTTCTGCGATTGATCTAACGTGCGGATAATTGCAGTTACCTAAATTCATTGCTTATCCAGGAAAAGGCAATAAATGAAAGTTAAAGTTGATGCTTCGCAGTTAAAAAAAGGAATGTATGTCAGTGAGTTAGATCGATCATGGACAGAGACTTCTTTTTTATTACAAGGCGTATTACTCGGGAACGAAGAAGAAATTGCTGAGTTTCAGAAAGTCTGTGAATATGTCTTCATTGATGCCGACAAATCAGATGAATCTGTCTATGCTCATTTGCGTTCGCTAACGGCTTTAACTCAATCAGCAAAATCGACAAATAATTTTGCTGCTCACGAATCACATGAAGCAGATCTCGAACAAAATAATTTCCAAAAAGAATTAAAAGTTGCTCGTAAATTACATACTCGGACACGCATGTTTATTGATCATGCCTTAGAAGATGTTCGTTTAGGGCAAGCAGTCGATACGGATGCAGCTAAAGAACTGGTTACCGAGGTAACAAATAGTATTACGCGCAGCCCACATGCTCTGGTTTGGCTAACAAATATGAAAGAGCGTGATGAATACACTTCTATTCATTGCATGAATGTTTGTGTCATGTCCGTGAGTTTTGGGCGTACTTTAGGTATGGAAAAGGCCGAGCTTGAAACCTTAGGTTTAGGTGGTTTGCTGCATGACCTCGGTAAAATGCGCGTGCCATTAGAAATTCTAAATAAACCAAGTAAATTAACATTTGAAGAGTTTGAAGTTATGAAAACCCATCCAATGGAAGGGTATAACATGTTAAAAAAACAAGGTGATTTGCCTAGGGAAGTTTTAGATATTGTTAAGCACCACCATGAACGTCGTAATGGGAAGGGTTACCCTTCACAGTTAGATGGTGATCAAATTAATAACATGACACGTATTGTCGCTATTGTTGATGTTTATGATGCGATTACAAGTGATCGCTGTTACCACGATGCTATCTCTCCCTATGATGCATTAAAAAATATGTACGAATGGGTGAAAGAAGATTTTGATAAAGATATGATAGAAAAATTTATCAAGTGCCTGGGTATTTATCCAATTGGTTGTGTCGTAGAGCTAAATTTAGGTCATGTTGGTATTGTTATTTCAGCCAGTGAAAAAAGTAAGTTACGCCCCATTGTTATGCTGGTACAAAATAGCAAACATGAAACATTTCCAAAACCAAAATTGATTAACCTTGCCCATCCTAAATGGCGCACTGGAGATCAAAAGCTTGAAGTGAAACGTATATTGAGCAAAAATGACTATAACTTTAATATTAAAGATATAGTTGAAAATGAAAGCATAATTTAATTAAGTGAAAAAAATATAAAGTAACAACCAATCTTTCTTTTCTATTTTTAAATCCCCACCTTTGTTTGCTAAAAAGAATAAATAATGACAAATGCATTAGAAATACAAGATCTGCATAAAACATATAAAAACGGTGTGCAGGCATTACGTGGTATTCACCTGGAAGTAAAGCAAGGCGACTTTTTTGCTTTGTTAGGTCCCAATGGTGCGGGTAAATCTACAGCGATCGGTATCATCTCTTCTTTAGTTAATAAAAGCAGTGGCAAAGTTAAAATATTTGGTCATGACCTTGATCATGAGCTTGAAAAAGCGAAAAGTTTTATTGGATTAGTACCTCAGGAATTTAACTTTAACCAGTTTGAACCCACCGTTGAGATAGTGGTTAATCAGGCGGGTTATTATGGCATCAATAGAAAAGTTGCCTATCAACGCGCAGAAAAATATCTAAAGCAACTGGGTTTATGGGAAAAACGTTTTGTTATTGGTAGAGAATTATCTGGTGGTATGAAACGCAGGCTAATGATTGCGCGTGCATTAGTACATGAACCACGTATGCTTATTCTGGATGAACCTACTGCGGGTGTTGATATTGAAATTCGTCGTTCTATGTGGAAATTTCTTAAAGAGATCAATGAGCAAGGTACGACCATTATACTAACAACACATTATTTAGAAGAAGCCGAAACTTTATGTAAGAACATTGCGATCATCAGTGATGGTATTGTAATTGAAAATACCGGAATGCAAGCATTGCTCTCAAAATTACATGTTGAAACCTTTGTTTTAAATACGGAGGAAAGTTTGCAGGATAAATTACAAGGCTGGGGTAATGATAGCAGTTCTGAATGTAAAGTTAAGCAGGTTGATGATATAACCTTTGAAGTAGAAATATCCAGGAAATACAGCTTTAACAATCTGTTTATTGAGTTAGATAAACGAAACATAAACATAAGTAGCCTGCGCAGTAAGAGTAACCGTCTTGAAGAGTTATTTGTTCATTTGATTGAAGAGGGATCACTATGAACATAAATCAACAATTTATTGCTTTTAAAACAATCGTTACTAAAGAAATTTTACGTTTCGCGCGTATCTGGTTACAAACGATTGTTCCTCCAGTAATCACAACAGGATTGTATTTTGTTATTTTTGGACAGCTTATAGGGTCTCAGCTTAGTAATATCGCTGGATATTCCTATATGGATTATATTGTCCCGGGAATTATCCTTATGGCTATTATTAATAATTCATATGCCAATGTTGTCGCATCATTTTATATGTCAAAGTTTTCACATTTTATTGAAGAAATGCTGGTCTCGCCAATGCCTAACTATTTAATTCTTAGCGGTTACGTTATTGGCGGAGTTGCTCGTGGGCTAACGGTTGGATTAGTCGTTGCTATTGTTTCAACATTTTTTTCTGATATTAATGTACATAGTTATTTTATATTATTTGCTGTGGTTATTTTAACAGCAATATTATTTTCATTAGGTGGTTTTATAAATGCTATCTACGCAAATTCATTTGATGATATTTCAATTATACCAACATTTGTTTTAATTCCATTAACCTATCTGGGTGGAATATTTTATTCGATCGATATGCTGCCAGCATTTTGGCAAACCGTATCCCTTGTAAACCCCATTCTGTATATGGTTAATGCGATGCGTTATGGCATGTTAGGTGTGTCGGATATAGAGTTAACAACAGCCTTTAGTATTATTATTTTATTTGTGGTAGTTTTATTTTCTTTTTGTCTCTATTTATTAAACTCAGGCAAAGGAATTCGCAGCTAAGTATTTAAAATGGTTATACTTTATTGAGTAATTTATCCATTAAGTTTGTGGGTAAAAAGCGTTTTAAGTATCCAAACAAGTAAGTCGGAAAAGTAACGTAATAACGTGCTTTCGGCTTTTTACTTTCCAAAGCATGAATAACTTTATTTAATACTGCTTCTGCCGGTAATGTGAAGGGGACAGCAGGCCCCTCTTTACTCAACCGTTCTTCTGTTGCAGTATATTCAGTTTTAAAACGGCTATTTTCTTTGTTGATGTTTTTCTTGTACATTGCGAATGAATTTTTTCTGAATTGACTTTCAATTGGGCCGGGTTCAACTAAAGAGATAAAAATATTTGTTCCCATTAATTCTTGTCTCAAAGTGTCAGTTAAACTTTCAATCGCGTATTTACTTGCACTGTAGGCACCGCGAAATTTTAAAGAAATAAAGCCGAGTACTGAGCTATTTTGAATTATACGACCATGACCTTGTTTTAGCATAACAGGCAAAACAAGGTTTGTGAGTTCATGCCAGCCAAAGACATTGGTTTCAAATTGTTGCCGTAAAACATCACGAGTTAAATCTTCAACAGCACCTGCCTGTCCATAAGCACCATTATTAAAGAGAGCATCGAGTGTTCCGCTGGTTTGGTTTAAAATTTCTTTTACGGCTGTTTCTATCGATTGAGAATCATCTAAATCCAGTTGCACACTTTCTAGTCCCAATGACTGAAGTTTTTTCACATCTTCCTCTTTTCGGGCGGTAGCAAAAACACGATAGCCACGATCCTGCAGTGCTTGTGCAACACACAAGCCAATGCCTGTTGAACAGCCGGTAATTAAAATTGATTTATTATTCATGTTTTTTATTAAGCAAGTAAGACCGCAATAATACCTGTAAAGAAGATGCCGTCAAAAGTCCCCGCGCCTCCAATAGCCGCGAAAGGTACTCCTATGTGTTTAATATCTTTAAGTCGAAATAAATCTGCACCAATTAATACACCGAGCGTACCACATATATAAGCGAGTGGTGCGCTATATACCGGGGCAATTGTCAGTGCTGTTAATGCTGCAGTTACTGGCGCAATAAAAATCGGTATGCCGATCCCCAATCCTTTTATGGGTCGACTGAATAAATAACTTATTGAGGCGACAATGAAAATTGCGGGGATAAAATGAAGTGGATTTACTGAATATATTGAAATTAAATATAGTGAAAAACAAATTGGAATCAAGGCGCCGCCAACATTGAGTGCAATAATGACTTTTCCCTTTAAAACAGGCATGGGATTAAAGAATGAGCGTAGAGCCTGATAGTTTTCCGGTAACTCTTCAGCTGATGAGTCCATGGTAAATAAACGTATGTTAATTAAACTACCGAATACGGTACTTATTAACAGTAATATCGCTGAATCAGGTGATAAGCCCAGTTTTGTTAAAACAATACTGAACACGCCTAGTTGTACAACAACAACAAGAAGAATAGAAAAAAAGATAAGATATAGAAGAGGCATAGATTAGAAAATAGTTTTTATGCTTTCAGATAAAATATTAGCGAGGGGAATACTGTTTGTTTCATGGGGGATACTGTCGGTACTGTATATGTTTTTTATCTTTGATTTTTTTAACATATCCATTGCTTCTTTGCCAAATAAGGCATGGGTTGCAAGTACATCAACCTGACTGGCTCCTGCTGTATGAAGTTGTATTGCTGTTTGTGCAACAGTATTTCCCGTACTTATCACATCATCAATAAGAACAACATGTTGATCTTTGATACTGATTTCAGGAAGTTGAATACTAACATCAATATCGCTATGTCGTATTTTTGTTGCCACGGCATATGGTACTTTGCAAATAGAAGCAACCTGTTTTACCCATTGTAATGATTCTTCATCGGGTCCCATCAAAATAACTTTTTTGCCAAGAGCTTTTATAAACTCTCCAAGTAAGGACGTTGCTGTTAAAATAATATTATTAGTATTTGGTATAACAGAATCCAGGTTTACCACGCGGTGTAAATGTGGATCAACTGTAATAAGGTCATCAAACAGTTCACTTAGCCATTGACCAATTATCTGTTGACTAATGGCTTCTTCAGCATGAAAAGATTTATCCTGTCGCATATAACAAAGATAGGGCGTTACTAACGTTAATCTCTTTGCTCCTTGTAAACGGACTGTTTTTGCAGCAAGCAGTAATTCAATCAATTTGTTGTTTGGATAATCCAGACTTAAACAAAAAATAATATGTTCACTTTTTTGCGGCGGTAAGGTGACCAGACTTTCTTTGTCAGGGAAGTGATGAACCTGAATACTTAAATAGGGTAAGTTAAGACTTTCAGCAATGTTTTTTCCTTGTTGTTGATAACTTGGAAAAGTATAGATTATTGGAGTCATGTCAACTGCCCTTTATATTTCCATATACGGTTGCTGAACTTCATCTGCTGAGCCTATCGTATAACCGTTATATTCTTTTGCTAATGTTTGGGCAAATTTAAAATCGGCAGGGAATTCGGCATAAATTCGGTATAACACTTCGCCTTTTTTAACACTGTCACCTAATTTTTTATTCAGGTCGACACCGGAATGCTTATCCATAGGTGCGCCGGCACGTCGAGCAATTTTTGCAAGTTGAAAATTATCAATTGCTGTTACCACACCAGCTTGCTTTGCTTTCATATCAATAAAAAGCTCAGCGGGTTCAAAATTAATTTCGATAGAGCCTTGTTCCTTAATAATTTCCTGCATTTTTTTCAATGCTCGCCCATCTTCAAGAATATCTCTCGCAATGCTGTAACCCTGGCCACCTCGAACATCAGGATCAAATTCTAAAATACGTCCTGCCAATCTTAATGATTTTTGTTTTAAGTCTGCCGGTGCATTAATGTGATTTTCTAAAACCATCATGACATCTCGCGCTTCCATGACCGGACCTATTCCATTTCCTATTGGTTGGCTACCATCGGTAATAACAACTTCAAGATGAATACCTAAACGATCTCCGAGGTATTCAAACATTTTGCGTAGACGCAACGCCTGATTCATGTGTCGTACTTTAGCGGTTGCACCAACTGGAATATCAATGAGTAAATGTGTTGCACCTGCAGCGAGTTTTTTTGACAAAATAGAGGCGAGCATTTGTCCTTCAGAATCAATACCAAGCGGGCGCTCAACCGAAATTAAAATATCGTCAGCGGGCGCAAGTTTTGCTTTGCCCCCCCATGCAAGACAGGCCTGGGTTTTATTAACAACACGGTGCATACTTTCTGGAGAAAGGTTTACTTCCGACAACACTGCCATCGTGTCGGCAGTACCGGCAGGGGAAGTGATTGCTCGGCTGGATGTTTTTGGCATTAGCAAACCATGAGCGGCAATAATAGGAACAATAATCATCGTAGTGCGATTACCAGGGATGCCACCAATACAATGTTTATCTGCAACTAACGTTGCATCCCATGACATACGTTTACCTGAATCGGTCATGGCTTGTGTCAGGTATAAAATTTCTTCTCTATCTAAACCACTTTGTGCGCAGGCTACAAGAAAAGTGGCCATTTCCATTCTTGAATATCGATTGTCGATAATATCTTCGGTTATAAATTGAAAGTCAGCAAGCGTTAGTCTTTCGCCATTTATTTTTCGTCTTACCGCATCCATTGAGGCTGGTGGTTCAGCATGTTCCACACAGACCAGGTGTTGTTCTTCCATACTGAGTTGCTTGAACGCTTGTTCGGCAAGCCCGAGTTCTCCGGGAGCAACAATGTGTTCATCATCAACAACATTCAGCACAGCATGTATACGTGAGCCGTTAGCCATAATTGAAATTTTGCTTAAGGCCTGGAAACCTTCAGCACGGTACAACTCACAATTACGATGCAGGAAGGCAACATTTTCATGATAGGTATCTATCGCAACACGTTTGAGTTTTAACATGGCCTTAGTTGTAGATTCGGTACTCATATTTTCACGTTACCATTAATATGCTTATTTTGTATATTAAATGCTATCTTATTGTTTTATATATTATTTATAAGTATATGCTATAAATAATAGAGATGTATAAGACGAGAGGTCTTCCTATGAGTAAACCTAATTCTCAAGAATTAGAGCGAGCGCTGACTGCAGCAAAAGAAATGCGAGAGAAGGAAAAAGATCCTGATTTTATCGCGAAGTCATTTTTGAATTGTCATTTTCAGTCCGGCTATTTACTTCAGGTTCTTCATGCTGCGGAACACTATATAAATAGTGGATTGGGAGAAAGAGAACATACCAGATTGATTCAAGCAATTAGCAAAGCACGTGATATTGATGAGCGAAGCGCGAAGCAAAACCATCATGATCTTGGTTTAAATTGAAGTGAGTTACCAAAAATTGATCTCTGTTACTGTTTTCGCTTAAAAGGTGGCTGGTATTTCACAGACTTTAAATTGGTTAACAAGAAGAATATTGCCGCGAGAACAGGAAATAGTCGTAATCAAGCGAAAATAGCTAAAATTGGGGTTATTTAGCCCTTTTAGCGGACTTTGATGCAGGAATCATCTTGCACTAAAGACAACAGATCCGTAACATTCCCGCCTTCGTTTCAACAGTTTTTAGGATTAAGAAATGCGCACAAATTATTGTGGTGAAGTCACCGAATCATTGATAGATCAAGAAGTTACCGTTTGCGGCTGGGTTCACCGTCGTCGAGACCATGGTGGCGTTATTTTTATTGATTTGCGTGATCGTGAAGGTCTTTTGCAGGTTGTTTATGATCCTGATATTGAAGATGCTTTTGCTACAGCAGAAAGTGTGCGCAATGAATATGTGTTGCAGGTAAAAGGGCTGGTACGTTACCGTCCGGAAGGCACAAAGAATGATAAATTGGCGACTGGCCAGATTGAAATTCTGGGTAAAGAGCTGACTATATTGAATGCTGCTGAAACGCCTCCTTTTATGCTTGATGTTGCGGATGATGAAGTCGCAGAAGATATTCGTTTAAAATATCGCTATATCGATTTACGTCGTGAACCGATGCAAAAGCGTTTGAAAATGCGTTCAGACATTGTGCGTACGTTGCGTAACTTCCTTGATGATAATGGCTTTATGGACATCGAAACACCGATGTTAACCAAGGCGACACCAGAAGGTGCTCGCGATTATCTGGTTCCTAGTCGTACCCATGAAAACAGTTTTTTTGCCTTACCACAGTCACCACAGCTGTTTAAACAGTTATTAATGATGTCGGGCATGGACCGTTATTACCAAATCGTACGTTGCTTCCGTGATGAAGATTTACGTGCCGATCGCCAGCCAGAATTTACCCAAATTGATATCGAAACTTCATTTATCGATGAAGAAGAAATTATGTCACTGACGGAATACATGATGCGTGGGATATTTTCAGACGTACTCAATGTTGATCTTCCTAATCCGTTCCCACGTATGACATATGATGAAGCTATTCGACGTTTTGGTTCAGATAAGCCTGATATGCGTATCTCAATGGAACTGGTTGATATTGCAGATTTACTGCAAGATATTGAATTTAAAGTCTTTTCTGGTCCTGCCAAGGATGAAAAAGGCCGTGTTGCTGCAATGCGTCTGCCACAAGGTTGTAAATTAAGCCGTAAAGATATTGATGGCTATACCAATTTTGTTGGAATTTATGGTGCAAAAGGTCTGGCTTACATCAAGGTCAATGAGCTTGCGAAAGGCGTTGAAGGCTTACAATCACCTATTTTGAAATTCTTACCTGACGATGCGGTAATGGAAATTATCAAACGCACGGGTGCTGAAGATGGTGATCTCGTCTTCTTTGGTGCAGATAAAGCAAAAATTGTGAATGAAGCTTTAGGTGCATTACGCGTTAAGTTAGCTGAAGATTTAGACTTAATGGAAGGTGATTGGGAGCCTCTTTGGGTAGTGGATTTCCCAATGTTTGAGTGGGATGAGGGCGGTAAACGCTGGCATGCTTTACATCACCCGTTCACATCACCGAAAGAAAGTGATATTGAATTATTAGAGTCTGATCCGGGTAAGTGCTATTCACGTGCCTACGATATGGTACTTAACGGTACGGAGTTGGGCGGTGGTTCAATGCGTATTTACCGCGAAGAAGTACAAAAGAAAGTATTTAAAGCGCTGGGCATTAGTGAAGAAGAAGCTGAAGAAAAATTCGGTTTCTTACTCGATGCTCTAAAATTTGGTTGTCCTCCGCATGGTGGTATCGCCTTTGGTCTGGATCGTCTGGTGATGTTACTTTCAGGGGCATCATCTATTCGTGACGTAATGGCTTTCCCTAAAACTCAATCAGCCAGCTGTTTATTGACTCAGGCACCATCAACCGTCAGTGAGGCTCAATTACGTGAATTGCACATTAAATTGCGTAAACCCACCGTTAATAAAGAAAGTTAAGTTTCTAATTAACTGAAAATCGAACAAAATTTGTACAAATTAGCGGCTGACTGTGCTTTTTTGCATAGTTGGCTCTTTTTTTGTTCATGAAGCAGATATCATGACCGATATAGAGAGTGATCTGTATCATAGCTAACAGTGACTTATTTTTTGGCTGATAGCGGCTTTTACGTTATATTTAATCGTAAAAATTAGAATAATAATGAAGGATTTTTTTCTCTGTGAAAAAGTATTGGCAATCAGACTGGTTAATCGGCTTAGTAGTCATGCTGCTTTGTATGTTGGCTTCAATTACCGAGCTTAATCGTGATATCGAGTTGGCTGGCTATGATCTGGGTGTTCGTTTTTCGTCTACTAAATCTGCAAATCAGGATGTTGTTATCATAAAGATTGATGAAGCATCTCTTCAGGAAAAGGGTGGTTGGCCCTGGCCACGAGATATTCTGGCTGAAGCAACACGTGTAATCGCTGCTGCTCGTCCAGCCGTTATTGGCTACGTCTTACCCCTTGATCGTGAGCAAAGCGCGCACGGTATAGAATATATTCGTGAGCTTAAGGAGCTGGTTAGAAAACGGGCAGGTGGTACGTACACTGAAGTAAAGCGTTTATTACGTAAAGCCGAAATCAGAATGGATACGGATCAGGTTTTTGCAACGAGTTTGTATAAGTCGGGTCGAGTTGTTCTGGCTATTCCATTTCTTGACAGCAATAAGTCAAAAACTCCTCCGCTCGATCTCCCTGATCATATAAGACGATATCGTTTGAATGGTGTTTACGGTACGGCACCTGAAAAATCTACACTGAAAAAATGGTTTACACCTGATCCCGTTTTAAGAACTGAAAAAGTATACCCGCCGATAAAAACATTAGCGCGCCAGGCAGGTGGAGCGGGAACGCTTTATCTTGGTGTTGATAAATCTCACATTCGAACAGAACCTCTCGTCATGAAGTATGGTCAGGATTACATGCCTTCATTTGTTTTAATGATGGCGGCAAGAAACCAGGCATTATCCACACGCAGTATCAAAGTTGATTTAAAAGGCCATAGAATTTCTTTAGGTGGTGAGCAAATCAAGGTTGATAATAAGTTACGTATTTACCCAAAATTTTACCGTGGCAATAAAGGCAGTAGTGCATTTCCTGAATATTCAATACTTGATGTGTTGAATAGAAAAGTATTAAGAAGTGCTTTGCGTAATAAAACGATTCTTATTGGTGTTACCGCACCACAACACGCATTACCTCAGGAAACGCCCATTGGTGAAGTGATGGCACCGGTGCGCGTAATTGCACATAAAGTTTCAAGTTTATTGAATGATGAACTTTATGCTGTGCCGGAGTGGGTTTTATTTGCACAACTTAGTATGTTGTTGATCATTGGTTTATACCTCATGTTTTTGTTGCCACGCTTCCGCATGGGAACGGGCATGGCAATTAGTAGCGTATTATTAATTGCTATATTAAATGTACATTTCATTTCAATGGTTGCGGAGTCAATGTGGCTACCCATGATGACGCCATTACTTGCCCTGGTTATTGGACATTTAGTTTTAGCTTCGAAGAAGTTTGTTGATTCACATCTTAGTGTTATTAAGCTTGAACTCTCTCAGGCCAATCAATTACTTGGTCAGTCCTTTCATTCACAAGGAAAGCTTGATCAAGCGATGGAAGAGTATCGAAAATGTATTGTGAATACCTCGTTACTTGAACAAATGTACAACCTTGGTCTTGATTACGAACGTAAACGTCAATTTAATAAAGCGATACCAGTTTTTGAATCTATCCAGGAACATGCTCCTAACTTTAGAGATGTCTCTGATCGATTAGCACGCAACGCAGAAGTTTCAAATGCAATCGTATTAGGCGGTGGTGGTGCAGCAAGTCCTAACGGTACCCTGGTGGTAAGTAATTCAGGCATGGAAAAACCCATGTTAGGTCGTTATCAAATTGATAAAGAGATCGGCCGTGGTGCAATGGGAATGGTTTACCTCGGGCATGATCCAAAAATTGGTCGAACTGTTGCAATTAAAACGTTAATGCTTTCACAGGAATTTGAAGGAGATAAACTCGTTGAAGTGAAAGAACGTTTCTTCCGTGAAGCTGAAACAGCGGGACGTTTAAACCATCCAAACATTGTGACCATTTATGATGTTGGCGAAGATCAGGATATGTCTTATATTGCGATGGATTACCTGAAAGGTAAAGATCTATTAGGTTATTCTAAACAAGATACGTTATTGCCTGCAATGGAAGTAATGGGCGTCATCATGAAAGTAGCTGACGCTCTTGATTATGCACATTTGCAGAAAGTAGTGCATCGCGATATTAAGCCTGCCAATATTATTTATGATGAAAATACAGGTGTACTTAAAGTAACCGATTTTGGTGTTGCATGCTTAACAGATACCAGCAAAACTAAAACAGGAACTATTTTGGGTAGTCCATCATATATGTCACCCGAACAGCTGGCTGGTAAACGCGTTGATGGACGTTCAGATTTATTCTCGCTGGGTGTGACAATGTACCAGCTGTTAACGGGAGAACTTCCTTTTGTTGGCGAATCACTTGCCAGCTTAATGTATAAAATAGCGAATGAAAAACATCCTGATATTCGTATGTTTAATCCAGAACTTCCAGCATGTGTAGCAAAAATAATTAATAAAGCATTACATAAAGATATTGAACGCCGATTCCAGTCTGGTGAACAAATGTTAAGTGCATTACGTCGTTGTAAAGGACGGTTCGATGAGAAGTAAAATGAGTTTATGACTGTGAAAAAAACACCAAAACTTGATATTTATGGACTGACTGACGAAGGTTTGGTCAGGGATCATAATGAAGATTACATCTCATGGAATCCTGAGTCTGGCTTAGTCATATTAGCTGACGGAATGGGCGGACATAATGCGGGTGAAGTCGCGAGCGAATTAGCGGTCAAAAGTGTTACTGAAGCACTGGAAGAAGTTTTATCTCCTGATGTTATAGATGCTTGCGAAATGGACTTTAAAGAAGTTGTTCATGACGCTGTTATTTTTGCAAATGATGAAATAAACCTTCATGCGAAAACACATCCTGAATGTACCGGAATGGGGACAACAATTGTTATGACGTTATTTCATAATGATAAAGTTATTCTTGCAAGCGTTGGTGATTCACGTATCTATCGCTTCCGTAAAGGCGAACTAAAACAGGTAACAACAGATCATTCTCTGGTGCAGGAAATGATTGATAATGGTTACATGAGTGAAGAAGAAGCAATAAATTCAACCAATAGAAATTTAATTACTCGAGCTTTAGGTATAGCTGAAGAAGTTGATGTTGATGTTACCGAACATAGCATTGAAAAAAAGGATATTTATCTTCTCTGCTCCGATGGTTTAAGCGATATGATTACTGATGATAAAATATTTTCTATTTTAGTTAAGTCTCGTCAAGATCTGGAAAGAGCGACAAAAGATTTAGTTGAGTTGGCAAAAGAGCATGGTGGACACGATAATGTGTCTGTCATACTGGTAGCGTGTAAGTAATACGCTATATTTTTTATATTACGTATTTAATTTAAGAGAAAGAGTTATGGCTAGATTAATTGTTACTCATCAAGGTACAGTCATTAAAGAGTATGACTTAACAAAAGAGAAGATAACTGTTGGTCGAAAACCTTCGAACGACATTGTTTTAGATGATCCCACAGTGAGTGGTGTACATGCTGCCTTTTTACATATGCAACATACTTATGTTGAAGATATGAACAGCACAAATGGTATTAAGCTCAATGGAAAAGAGATAAATAAGCGTCAGTTAAATCATGGTGACCTTGTACAAATAGGCCAGCATGAATTTAAATTTATTGATGATGCAGTGCAGGATTTTGAAAGTACGGTCATCATTGCACCTCAAGTACAAGCTAGTGCTGCAACAAAAAAAACCGTTAAAGCAAGTGTAGTCATTACTCAAGGCGCTAAAACGGGTGAGTCGATTGCACTAAACAAACCGTATACTAAATTAGGTTCAGCAAGTCAGGTTGCTGTTATTGCTCGTCGGGGTGAGAGCTTTTACCTTATGCCTATGACAGGTGGAGCTCAGGGTGAGTCACCTAAATTAAATGGTAAACAAATTGGTGCCGAAAGCATGTTGTTAAGCCCGGGTGACATTATCGAAGTTGCAACAACGCAACTTAAATTTCAAATTGATTAACAAGCGAAAAATTTAACATGCCTAAATTATTTCTTAAACATGAAGGTGTAACACTTAACACCTATGAGTTGAAATCAGAAAAAACAACTGTTGGCCGAAAGTCGGATAACGATATTCAGCTTAACGATGCTGCTGCCAGTAGTCATCATGTATGTATCACTATTAAACCAAATGAGTACCTGGAAGAACAAATTGATGCCAGGCTTGAAGATCTCGATAGCACTAATGGAACGCAAGTGAACGGCTGTATCGTTAAATCTGTTGAGCTTAGAAATGGTGATGATATTCAAATTGGTAGCCATCATTTTATTTTTGAAAATGAAGAAGCTGCAGGAATGGAATCAACGGCAATTTTTTTGCCAGATGAAGATTAAATAAAACTTAGCCACGAAGTGCACGAAGGACACAAAGAAAAGAAAAAATAAATTTTATAATATGAAAATCCTCTTTCTATGTTCCTCGTCATTGCGATGGAATAGAATGACTGTACTAATACTCCTTGAGTATCATGTTAATTTTGATAGCATTCTCATAGTTATCTCTTAAAAACCTTCGTGTTCTTTGTGTTCTTCGTGGTAAAGTTTTTATTTGTTAAATACCTTTGTAAGGAATACGGTATGGCTGGACATAGTAAGTTCGCTAACATTAAACACCGTAAAGCAGCGCAAGATGCAAAACGAGGTAAAATTTTTACGAAACTCATTCGCGAAATTGTTGTTGCCACAAAAATGGGTGGTGCAGAACCTGATAGCAATCCTCGTTTACGTGATGCAGTGAGCAAAGCCTTAAGCGCAAATATGAAGCGTGATACGGTAGAAAAGGCCATCAAACGTGGTGCCGGAGCGGGTGAGGGTGAAAACTATAATGAAGTACGTTATGAAGGTTATGGTATAGCCGGCGTGGCAGTCATGGTTGATTGCCTTACAGATAATATTAATCGCACTGTTTCAGAGGTGCGTCATGCTTTCACCAAGTCCGGTGGAAATTTAGGTACAGATGGCTCAGTTTCTTATTTATTTACAAAGATTGGAACACTAACCTATCCTTCAGGCAGTGATGAAGATGCCATTATGGAAGCAGCACTAGATGCCGGTGCAGAGGATGTTGCAACAGCAGAAGATGGTTCAATTGAAGTTACCACTACGCCCGAATCTTTCACCACGGTAAAAGAAGCTATGTTTGCTGCCGGTTTTGAAACAGAATTGGCAGAAGTGACTATGCATCCTTCAACATCTGTTGAATTGTCATTATCAGAAGCTGAAAAAGTCATGCGTTTGATTGATATGCTGGAAGATTTGGATGATGTACAAAATGTGTACACAAATGCTGATTTCTCAGAAGAAGTAATGCAGCAATTGCTTTAACGGGTTTAAGTTACTGAATATTCAGGTAAAAAGGGGAGTTATTACTCCCCTTTTTCTTTGTCTGTTTACCTAGTATCCTTCAATGCTATGAAACGCATTCTTGGTATTGATCCTGGTTCCCGTTTTACCGGATATGGCATTATTGAGCTCAAAGCAGGTAAGTCTATTTGGGTAAATAGTGGCTGTATTCGAGTAAACGGAGATAGCTTAGCTGAAAAGCTGTGTATTATTTCTGAAGGATTGAATACTTTACTCGATGAATTTCAGCCGGATGAAATGGCAATAGAAAAGGTATTTGTCGGCCGCAATGTTGATTCAGCATTAAAATTGGGACAAGCCCGAGGTGCAGCAATTACGACCGTTGCATTAAGGAAAATCCCTGTTAGCGAATATACGCCAACACAAATAAAAAAAGCAGTAGTCGGCAAAGGCAATGCCACTAAAATTCAGGTGCAGCACATGATGATTAATTTACTGGGATTATCCCGTGCTCCACAAGAAGATGCCGCAGATGCGTTAGCAATAGCCCTATGCCATGCCCATACGGGCCAGACATTGGAAAATAGAATTGAAGCACTTTCAAATACAACTCGTGCTCGTAGAGCACGTTAACATTGGGACATCACACGGATAGTGAGGAGCTAGAGTACAAGGCATAAGCCGACGAAAAAGCGGAGCTTACAATTGTAAGTGAGTATTTTGAGGAGGTTTATAACGCAGTAATCTAGCTCCTCACTATTCGTGAAGTTTACGTAAAAGATACATATGATAGGACGACTTAAAGGTATATTACTCACCAAACAACCACCAACATTATTGTTGGATGTAAATGGCGTGGGATACGAAGTTGATGCACCCATGTCAACGTTTTATCAATTGCCTGATATTAATCAGGAAGTAATATTACATACGCACCTGGTGGTGCGTGAAGATGTACAGCAACTTTGTGGTTTTGCTACAGAAGCAGAACGCAGTATGTTTCGTAGTTTGATCAAAATTAATGGTGTCGGACCAAAATTGGCACTCAGTATTTTATCGGCAATCAGTGCAGATGATTTTGCTCGTTGTATTCAAAATAACGATACGACAACACTGGTACGTTTACCTGGAGTGGGTAAAAAGACGGCTGAACGTTTAGTCATTGAAATGCGTGATAAGTTAAAAGACTGGCAAACAGGTTTATTGGAGCAGGGTAAAGCACCTGCCGGTATGATTGAAATTGAACATAAGGCCGATCCTGTTGAAGAAGCGGTGAGTGCATTAATTGCTTTGGGTTATAAACCACCACAAGCAAGCCGCATGGTGACACAAATTGATAGTCATGATTTAAGCAGTGAAGAAATTATTCGTGATGCATTAAAAGCATCCATTATTAAGTAGAGCTTTTGTAGGTCGGGCTTTATCTACATGGACGTAGGTAAGGGGCGATAGCATTAGGGCAGGACGCCCGTAAGTAGAACAACGCAGGAGCTGTTGTCGAGGAGCGGTAGCTTCAGCCCGACGCGGACTAAAAGAAACTAGAGTAGCAAGAATATTTTACTAGTCTTAAAAGTAACGAAGAAACTATGATAGAAAATGATCGTTTAATTGCAGCAGATTCACTAGATGGCGACGAAGCCGTTGATCGCGCTATGCGTCCGGAAAAACTGGAAGATTATGTTGGACAGGAAAAAGTACGTGAACAAATGGATATTTTTATTCAGGCTGCACGTGGACGTAAAGAAGCGCTCGATCATGTTCTTATTTTTGGACCACCCGGTTTAGGTAAAACAACCTTATCTCATATTATCGCAAACGAACTTGATGTAAACATGCGTCATACCTCTGGCCCGGTATTGGAAAAACCAGGTGACCTTGCTGCACTATTAACTAATCTCGAACCACATGATGTTTTATTTGTAGATGAAATTCATCGCTTAAGTCCGGTGGTTGAAGAGATACTTTATCCTGCGATGGAAGATTACCAGTTAGATATTATGATTGGCGAAGGTCCTGCCGCACGTTCAATTAAACTTGATTTACCACCCTTCACTTTGGTAGGGGCAACAACCAGAGCAGGTTTGTTAACTTCACCATTGCGAGATCGTTTTGGTATTGTGCAACGACTTGAATTTTATTCAACCAATGATCTTGTCTCAATAGTGAAACGTTCAGCCACTATTCTTGGTGTTGAATTGGATGATTCTGGCGCAAATGAAATTGCACGACGTTCACGCGGCACACCGCGCATTACTAATCGTTTATTACGAAGAGTTCGTGATTATGCGGAAATCAAAGCCGATGGTGTGATCAATGAAGAAACAGCAAAGAAAGCGCTGGATTTGTTAGATGTAGATAAGTTTGGTTTCGATATGATGGATCGTCGTTTATTACTTGCGGTCATTGAGAAATTTCAAGGTGGGCCTGTTGGTGTAGAAAACCTGGCGGCTGTTTTGAGTGAGGAACGAGGCACCATTGAAGACGTAATTGAACCCTATTTAATCCAGCAGGGTTTTTTGATGCGTACACCACGTGGTCGTGTAGCAACACAAAATGCGTATTTACATTTTGGCTTAAAGCCACCTGAATCAATTGCTCAATATAATCCAGAAAGTGAATAATGAATAACAAAATCATAACCCGATCACATTTAATTTTATTATTCTAATTTATATTATAAAAATATGATTATTGAAAACGAGAAAGTATTCCTTTGGCCAATTCGGGTTTACTACGAAGACACGGATGCGGGTGGTGTTGTATACCATACAAATTACATAAAGTTTATGGAACGAGCCCGTACAGAATGGTTAAGAAATTTAGGATTTGAACAAGATGAACTCCGTGCCAATGACGGTGTCATATTTGCTGTTCGATCAGTACAGGCAGATTATTTTTTACCGGCAAAATTTAATGATGAATTAATGGTTTCCAGTCAGGTAATTGAAAATGGAAAAGCCAGTATTACTATTGAACAGGAAGTTCTAAGAAAAGCAAAAGATAATGACGGAAAAAATGAATTGTTGTGTAAAGGGATTATAAAAGTCGTTACATTAGATGACAAAAGTTTTAGACCAAAAGCAATGCCTGAAAAGTTGTATAAAGTTATTTAAGAATAATAATGTAGTTTGAAATATTTGTAACAAGGGATAAAAACGTGACAACAGAACTATCAATAATAAATTTAATTTTTGATGCCAGTTTATTAGTACAGTTAGTAATGCTGCTGTTATTAGGGTTATCTGTTTTATCATGGGTTATTATCCGCGCAAAATGGATCATGGTTCGCGATGCAAAAGTTGCAGCTGATTATTTTGAACGGCGTTTTTGGTCTGGTGTTGATTTAGCTGAGTTATACGCCAAGATCGCCAGTAAAAAAAATAGAGTTGCAGGATTAGAAGCTATTTTTGAATCAGGTTTTCGTGAGTTCGCCCATCTTCGTAAAAATCCAGGCATCGATCCTGTTATTACTGTTGAAGGTGCTCAACGCACCATGCGAGTCGCTCTAAATCGTGAAGTCGATGAATTAGAAAATCATTTATCTTTTCTTGCAACGGTGGGTTCAATTAGTCCATACATTGGTTTATTCGGTACGGTATGGGGTATTATGAATTCCTTTCTGGCATTAGGCGCGGTACAACACGCATCAATTGGTTCTGTTGCGCCGGGTATCGCAGAAGCATTGATAGCAACAGCAATGGGTTTGTTTGCCGCTATTCCTGCGGTAATTGCCTATAACCGTTATTCCAATGATATTGAAAGACTGATTAATCGTTATGATATGTTTTCAGAAGAGTTTTCGACTTTGTTACAGCGTCAGGCTCACGTTAGTTAAATATTATGGCAGCTAACCCCTCATCACATAACTCAAGCACTCGTTTTCGTAAACGCCGTATGTCAGAGATCAATGTTGTTCCTTACATTGATGTCATGCTGGTGTTGTTGGTTATTTTCATGGTGACCGCCCCCATGTTAACGGAAGGAGTGCAAGTTGAATTACCGCAAACGTTTGCTAAAACGATGGCAAAAGATCAGGAAGAACCGGTTGTGGTCTCAGTGGATGCCAAAGGTCAATATTATATAAATATTGGAGATAATACGGATAAGGCATTAAGTGTAGAAAAACTGATTACTCGTGTCGCCGCAGTCATGCGCCATCGTCCGGGACAAGGTATTTATATTAAAGGCGATAAGTCAGTAAATTATGGTGCAGTTGTCTCTATCATGGCTCAGTTGCAAAAAGCCGGTGTTGCCAGAGTAGGCTTGATAACTCAAACACCGGATTCGTAATTAATGACTATTTGGCAAACTATACGAAAAAATCCAAGTGTGCTTGCCTGGGCGATCATTATTCATGTATTTGCATTTGTTGCGATAGGTGTCAGTTTTAAATCTTCTGAGCCTAAAATTTCTTCTGTAAAAAAAGAAAAAGTGATAGAAGCGATTGCAATTGATGAAAGTAAAATACAAGAAGAAATTAATAAATTAAAAAAAGCAGATAAGCGAAAGAAAACAGACCAAAAACGTTTACAGGATAAAGCAAAAAAAGCAAAAAGAGATCGTAAAAAAGAAGAGCGTAAATTACAGACGTTAAAGAAAAAACAAAAAGAACAGGAAAGAATAAATAAAAAGAAACGCCTTAAGGAAAACAAACGTCTTGCAGAAATTGAGCGTAAACAAAAAGAAACGCAAGATAAATTAAATAAATTAGATCAGCAGCGTAAGGAAAAACAGGCTCTGCTGGAAAAAGAAGAAAAAGAGAGACTGGAAGAAATCGCAGAGAAAAAACGTGCTGAAGAACGAAGTAAACGTAAGCAATATGAATCTTCTGAAGTTAAAAAGTATAAGGGATTAATTAATAACAAGATAAGCCGTAATTGGGTTTATTTAGATAGTTATGGGAAAGGATTGGTATGCGTAATTCAAATTAGATTGTTACCAAGCGGAGATGTATTAAGTGCTAACGTAATTCAGAGCAGTGGTAATATTGCTTTTGACCGATCTGCCGAATCAGCTGCACTGAAAGCATCGCCATTACCTGTTCCTAAAAATACTGACTTATTCCAGCGTGAATTCAGGACAGTAAATTTGAAATTTAACCCGACAAAATAAAAGTTATGAGTAAAAAAATGATACACAAAAGCATATTAGTTTTATTTTCATGGTTGTTAGTTAATTCTTTCGCACATGCTATTTTAACCATTGAAATTACTTCAGGTTCTGAAGATGCTCAACCTATTGCTATTGTTCCTTTTCAGTGGATAGGTAAAGGAACTCGTCCGGCAAGTCTGAAAAATATCATTGCAGCAGATTTACAACGCAGCGGCCAATTCTCACCATTGCAAAATAAAGATTTAATTTCTCAACCACATCAGGGAACGGAGGTTAAATATAAAACCTGGCGTGCTTTAAATGTAGGCTATTTAGTTGTAGGAAAAATTCAGGTAATGGCTGATGATAGCTATCAAATTCAGTTCCAGCTACTTGATGTATTTAAAGGGCGTCAATTAGCGGGTTACAGCATTCGCAGCTTAAACAGTGGGCTACGTCGTACCGCGCATCATATTAGCGATATTATTTATAAAACAATAACGGGTGAAGAAGGTGCTTTTAATACGCATATTTCTTATATTACTGTTATAAAAGATAAACAAAATAAAAAACGTTACCAGCTTGCAATAGCAGACGCGGATGGTTACAACGAAAAAATTATTTATAGTTCTTCGCAGCCATTAATGTCACCTAGTTGGTCACCTGATGGGACTCGTTTAGCGTATGTTTCATTCCTGAATGGTCGTCCTGAAATATTTGTGCAAAATGTTTTTTCTGCTAAAAAAGAAAAATTAGTTTCATTTAAAGGTTTAAACAATGC
The DNA here is from genome assembly GCA_030594815.1 of Gammaproteobacteria bacterium. GTDB lineage: Bacteria > Pseudomonadota > Gammaproteobacteria > UBA6429 > Thiohalophilaceae > JAGLTQ01. Next base: position 2,486 of record JAUVEN010000030.1, on the reverse strand, counting down.
ACCTCGTTGGTCACCCGACGGAAAACATCTTGCCCTAACATTATCAAAAGATGGTAATCCTGAGATTTATATAATGAATATAAACTCCCGAAAACTAACGCGTATCACGCGCAGCTATGCCATTGATACCGAGCCAGAATGGTTGCCTGACGGCAAAGGTTTGATTTTTACTTCAGATCGTGGCGGTAGTCCCCAACTTTATGAAGTCAAATTAAATCGAAATAAACCAGTAAGTCGGGCACAACGTTTAACGTTTGAAGGAAATTATAATTCGCGAGCGTCTGTTTCTATTGATGGTCGTTATATCGCGATGGTGCACAGGACACAAGGAAAGTTTAAAATTGCAGTACTGGAAAGAGAAACTAAACATTTTAATGTCTTAACGAAAGGTAACCTGGATGAGTCGCCAAGTTTTGCACCTAATGGTCGAATGATAATTTATGCCACAGAAGAAAAATTTCGCGGGATATTATCGGCGGTTTCAGTTGATGGACGTGCACGACAAAGATTAAGCTTTAAAAAGGGTGATGTCAGAGAACCAGTGTGGTCACCCTACAAAATTAACAAATGACAAACAGTGAGAAGCAAGATGCCGGCGTTAAAACCTCTTCAAAATGCTCATGTACCTAATGTACATTCCGCTTTTTCATCGGTTTTGCCTTGGCCTCTCACTTCTCACTATCTGACATGTGTAATTTGGATATAAATTTTAGGAAATTTTTAAGGAGCATAATGTGATTAAAATAATACGCTATTTTATAATATTGAGTGTTGTTGTGGCATTGGCGGGTTGTAATTTGGGGCCATTAAAAAAACGTGGTGGCAAATCAACAGATAATCAGCAACAGGATAATCAATACAGTACAGGTGGGGAAGATTCAGCAAGTAAATTTACTTCTGGTGATTCGTTGGATGTGAGTTCTTTAAATGATCCAAACAGCCCTTTGTCTCAACGCGTTTTATACTTTGATCTTGATAGTAGTCAGATTAAGGATGAAGACAGAGAAATTATCACTGTACATGCGGAGTTTCTTGCTGCGCATTCAGATATAACCGTTGTGCTGGAAGGTCATGCCGATGAACGTGGTTCACGTGAATATAATATAGCGTTAGGTGAAAAACGAGCCAAAGCAGTAAAACAATTAATGACATTACAAGGCGTTACTGAAAATCAAATCCAGGTGATTAGTTTTGGTGAAGAACGTCCTGTTGCCTTAGGCCATGATTCTTCTGCCTGGAATCTAAATCGTCGTGTAGAAATTCTTTATACTGGTTATTAATATGAAAAAAAATACATGGGTTATCCTTGTTTCATTTTTAATGAGTGCTGTAACTACAAGTGTTCTTGCAGCCAATGAAGCGAGTGTGGAGGAGCGCCTTAACCGCGTAGAACGATTAGTCAACAGTAAAGGTTTGGTTGATATTATGGTTCGGGTCGAAAGTATGCAAAGTGAGCTACAGCGACTGGTCGGTGAAATAGAATTACAAAAACATGGTTTAGAAGAAATCAAAAAACGTCAGCGAGATTTATATATTGATATTGATCGTCGTCTGCTGCAAATGGAGCGAGGCTCAGGTTCTGCTTCCTCATTTAGAACGACTCGCCAGCCTGATTCTGTTAGGGTGACACCTGAAAATAATAAAGTAACTCAACGACCAGCTAAGGCTAATAAAACACCCCGAGCAACAAAGAAAAAAGAAGGTGAACAGGTTGCTTATCAAAAAGCTTTTGATTTATTACGTGCCTTACGATATGAAAAAGCCACAAAGGCATTTCGTCAGTTCTTAAATGATTTTCCTGATGGGCGTTATGCTCACATTGCACAATACTGGTTGGCTGAAACAAGTTATCACACAAGAAAGTTTGATGTTGCAGTTAAGGACTATCAGACATTAATAAATCAGTATCCAAAGAGTCCGAAACGTGCTGATGCTTTATTGAAAATTGGTTATAGTCAGTTTGAATTAAAATCTTTCTCAAAAGCGAAAGCGGTACTTGAAAAGCTTATTCAAGCTTACCCGGGAACAACAGAAGCTGGACAGGCTGAAAATTTATTACAGAAAATACGGCTACAAAAATCGCGGTAAGTTTTTATGACAAAGGTAAAAGAAATCGAAGCAGATGTTAATTCATCTGCTTCGCGTTTACGCATTACAGAAATATTTTATTCTCTTCAGGGTGAAACTCGAACTTCTGGATATGCCACTGTTTTTATTCGTTTAACCGGCTGTCCTTTGCGCTGTGAATATTGTGATACTACTTATGCCTTTAAGGGCGGAGAGTGGCTATCATTTGACGATATTCTTTCTGAAATTAAAAAATATAATACAAAATATATCACTGTGACTGGTGGAGAACCTTTAGCCCAAAAAAGCTGCACTGACTTGCTTAACATTCTTTGCGATGAAGGTTATGAGGTTTCACTCGAAACAAGTGGTGCTCTTGATATATCGAAGATTGATAAACGTGTTAGCCGTGTAATGGA
>JAUVEN010000068.1 GCA_030594815.1 Gammaproteobacteria bacterium | reverse complement strand
GAGCACAGGGAAGTGCTCCATAAAAAGTCACTAATTTTTAAGAAATTTATTGACATAACAAGCCTGCTATCGTAAATTGCGCGCTCTCTTGCAGGGGCTATAGCTCAGCTGGGAGAGCGCTACACTGGCAGTGTAGAGGTCGGCGGTTCGATCCCGCCTAGCTCCACCAAATACTGGGAAATGTTAGAATGACTATGACCTGTATGAGGAATAGAGCAAATGCATAAAGCAGGAAAATTTACTATTTATGCAGGAATTTTGCTCACCGTTAGTGGTATGGTGATTGGGTTTACGCTTCTTTTTAATGGTAGCGATAACGCAATAATATGGCTTGGCACCATCATACCCGCTGGATTTATTGTCTTGTTTACCGGCATGGTAACAACACTTTTATCCGAACGTAACGACGAAGACTAAAACCGTTTTTAGTCCCCATCGTCTAGAGGCCTAGGACACCGCCCTTTCACGGCGGTAACAGGGGTTCGACTCCCCTTGGGGACGCCATATAATAAAAAAAGATCCGAAAGGGTCTTTTTTTATGCCTGTTTGTTTTGTATTTGAAGTTATTTAACATAAATATTGAAGATAGTTATCAATTTCCAACATTATACAATTTATATCGCTGCATAAGATGTTAAAGTTAGGCGCGCGTAGTACATGGACAGACTAAGTAAAATTAATTTCAGAGGATAGGAAATGCTCGTACTGGAACGGAAATCTGGCGAATCCATCATTATTCAAAATGGTGAAGATGTTATAGAAATCATAGTTGATAAATACAATAAAGGTGGTGTTGTTAAGCTGATATTTAATGCACCCTTAAAATATGTCATTTTACGAAAAGAACTGACAAGCAAACAAGAGAAATGTTGTACCTGAACGGGCAAAATATATTTACAATAAATTTAAGTTTTTTCATTACGTGCATTAAATATTCGTGTTAATTAAAACCAAGTCCAAAAATATTGCAGCGTATTTGCGTAAAGCAATAATCTATACTCTTCTATCGATGTTGCCAATAACTACGATGGCAATCGTAAACATGGATGGTCTACATTTTGAGAATAAAGAAGAAAAGTTTAGTGCTGATATTGATTTAACGGTAAGTGGTTCCACCGGGAACAGTACAACCTCTAAAGCTTCATTAAATACTCAGTTAAATTGGATTGATGAAAATTCAATTAATATGGTTATTTTTGGTTATAAGTACGGCGAAAGCAACAATGTTCGCAGCGTGAATAAATCCTTTATTCATTACCGCTATATTCATAAGTTAAATAATTCATTGGACTGGGAATTGTTTACTCAATTAGAAACAAATGAATTTACGCGCTTATCATATCGAGGATTAATGGGAGCAGGGGTACGTTTTTCCATAGCAAATTCAGATAAACATCGTGCTTTTTTAGGTGCTGGTGCATTTTATTCAAACGAAGAAATAGAGTTTACACCAGGCTTAACGGACGATGGTGTTGAAGAGATTACACGAGCAAATTTTTATTTTTTGTCAAAATATAATATTACACCCGCTATTAGTTTTTCAAATGTCATCTATTATCAACCGCGTTTAAATCGCATATCTGATTATCGTGCTTTATTAGAGACAAAATTAGATATCAAAATTCATAAGGATCTAAGTTTTAGATTAAGTTTAGATATTGAGCATGACAGCGAACCATCACAAACTATAAAAAGCACGGATGTTAGTTATATGACAGGATTAGTTATAAAATTTTAATGATAAATAATTTATGCGAGCCAATTAACGCACATTAAATGTGACAATAATTTACGTTTATTTGAGCTCTTTCCTTCTTGAGTGCGTTACAATTAGTATCCAAATACGATTAAATTAAAAGTTACTACATTCTTCTCCCCCAAAAGAATTTAAAACATCGAAATATATATGGAGAATGATGTGAAAATATTGATAGTTGATGATAATAAGAAATTTCTAAACATGTTAAGTGAGTTTCTCACTGAAAATAACATTGTTGTTGAGGTGAGCGATAATGGCGGTGAAGCTTTAAAGAAATTTACTGACTTTATTCCAGATATTGTTGTTACCGATATTGTTATGCCTGACATTGATGGCATAGAATTATTGCTTCAGTTAAGAAAAACTAATCCTGATGTAAAAGTTATTGTTATGTCAGGAGGTAACAGGGGACATGCTGATGCTTATTTACACATGGCGGATAAGTTAGGTGCGAATGCGGTTTTAAGTAAGCCTTTTGAATTAGAAGAGTTAATGCAAGCAATTAAAAAAGTGTAAGCTGTATAATTAAATAAAATCAGTTGGTTGTACATGAGATAAATAATTGACAAATAAAAGTTCAAACACTCCAGCCAATAACGATTTAGCTCATCAAACATCCGGTCTTCCTCAGACTGAATTTGATGCCATTTTGAATTCTATTCCTGATGTTCTTATTCGATTTAATCTTTCGACAAAAGTGGTTTGGTGGAATAAAAATTTAGAAGACGTTATATCATTATCACAAGATAAATTACTTTCCTGTTATATTGACGACATGTTTCATTCCTGTGATGGCACAGCAATTTCATCTCTTATTGAAAATACCATTAATTATGGCAATACTGAAGTTGATGTATTTCTTTCAACATCAGAAGGAGATAAACGTTACCACTTAAAATGTACTTTAATTGAAGGTACATTAGAAAAAGAAATTTTGGTTGTAGGGCGCGATATAAATGAACGCTCGCAAATGTCGGATGCGTTAAAACAAAGTCAAACTCAATTACAAAAACTTATCGATGCTCTACCTTTTCTTGTTTTCTTAACAACGACTGATAATAAATACTTACTGGCAAACAAGAAGTTTTGTGAGTTTGTCGGGTTATCTATCGAGAAAATAATTGGTTTTACAAGCAAAGACATATTCAGTAAAAATGTAAATAAATATTTCAGACGTGACAATAAAAAAATATTATTTGATAGATGTTCAGTTCACTATGAAAACGTACTTGAGATAAATCGAAGAAATGTCAGTTTATCCATGGATAAATTTCCATTATTTGATGAAGAAGATAATATATATGCAATATGTGGTGTGGTTGAAGATGTTACTGCTCAGTATCAATTACAACGTCAGTTACAACAAACTCAAAAAATGGAAGCTATTGGTCAGTTAACCGGGGGTATTGCGCATGACTTTAATAACGTGCTTGCTTCAATAATGGGTTATACGGGGTTAACCAAGCGTTGCGCTGTTAAATATAATGATGAAACCATTACGGGATACCTGTCTCAAATTACTCGAGCAGGTGAACGAGCGCGAGATCTGGTTCAACAATTATTAGCTTTTAGTCGTGGCGATGTAGCTGGCTTACAGGTATTAGAACCAGAGCCATTAGCAAAAGAAGCAATCAAAATGTTAGCATCACTAATACCAAGCAGTATTAGTCTTAATCTTAAAATCAGAAATAACAATTTAAAATATTATATTGAAGTCGATCCTGTTCAGTTTAATCAAAGCGTCATGAATCTCGTTATAAATTCAAAAGATGCAATAATTGATGGTTTCGGTACGATTGATGTATCTGTTGAGTGTTTACCAAAAGTAAGAGATGTATGTGATTCATGTCATTCTGACTTTTCTGGAAAATATATACGCCTATCTGTAACGGATAGTGGTATTGGAATTAACAAAGACATGATTAGAAGAATATTTGATCCATTCTTTACTACTAAAGAAATTGGTAAAGGTTCAGGGATGGGGTTATCAATGTTACATGGCATAGTACATGGTAGCGGGGGACATATTGTAGTTAAATCAAAACCTAATCATGGAACGACAATCAATGTTTATTTTCCTGAAGTTAAAGCAACCAATATTAAAGAAATTGATGCTGAATATATTGTAGAAAAACAAGCTAGTAGCAATGTAGGTGAAACGATACTCTTGATAGATGATGAAACAATGATTACTCAGTATCTTAATGAAGTATTAAGTGCTGAAGGCTATAAAGTTATTTCATTTAATGATTCTATTAAGGGGTTAAAATATTTTAAAGAAAATCATAAAAATATTGACTTAATAATTACTGATCAAACCATGCCAGGATTAACTGGTCTTGAATTATCAAAAGACATTTTAAAATCAGGTTTTGATATCCCTGTAATTTTATGCACAGGTTACAGTGATCTTGCTAATGATTCTCCAAATGTTGATTATGGCGTAGATATGTTCGTTGATAAACCATTTGACGATCAGCTCTTAATTGAAAATATTTCCAAGTTACTAAGTACTTAAAAAATATTTTTTTTTAATTCAATTCTTATATTACTTCCTTGTTTTCTTGACATAAACTTCATTTCTCGATTAAATAACTTTCCGGTCAGTTATTTTATGGTGTTTTTGTGGGTGAATTAGTCTCTAGTAATGAAGAAACCTGTCGATGGCGTCGTCGTAAAGAGGAGCGTCCAGCAGAAATACTTGCTGCCGCGCTAAAAAACTTTTCTTCAAAAGGTTTTGCCGCGACAAAATTAGCTGAAGTAGCTAAAGAAGCGGGCGTGTCAAAAGGTACCCTTTACCTGTATTTTGAAAGTAAAGAGGCGCTATTTAAAGCTGTGGTAAACGAGTTTGTACTGCCTCAGATAGCTAAAGCTGAGGAGCAAGCAGAGCAAAATACCGGCTCGATAAAGCACCTGATGGTTAAACTTGTAGAGCAATGGCGGATTAATATTTTAGAAACTGAACTCTCCGGTATTACTAAAATGATGATTGCTGAAGCCTCTAATTTCCCCGAGTTAGCTACTTTTTATTTAGAAAATGTTATTCAACGAACACGTGGTTTTGTTGCCAATTTAATAAAACTGGGCATTGAAAGAGGTGAATTTCGACAATGTAATTATGATTATGCAGCACGTGCTTTTCTCTCTCCCATGGTGTTTTCGGCGATTTGGCAACATTCACTTGCACCATTTGATGATAGCTATGATATGAACGAATACCTGAACATACATTTAGATATTTTTCTGCGCGGGATCTCAAAGGATAGTCTCGGATGAAGAAAACAAGTTTACTATTATTTTTATTTTTGAGCTGTGTCTATATAACGAGCACGGTTCAGGCTGCAGAAAAAACAGAGCTGACTATTTATCAGGTCATGCAACGTGTACTTGATCGGTATCCCTTCTTAAAAATCTCCGAACTGGAAGTTGCTCAAGCGGCAGAACAGAGACAACAAATTGAAAGCTCTTTAGGCTGGATATTAAATAGTTCTGCAGGGGTTACACATGATTTAACCGGTCTGGGTACACCATCAGATCGCCTGAATGTTAGTGGCTCAATTGGTAGACAATTAAAATCCGGGGCGACATTAAATTTAAGTGGTGGATATCAATATGAAGATAGTTCTCTATCCTTTAGCCCGGCGTTACCTAATCCTGCTCATACAACACGGTTAGATCTTAGCTATCGAATGCCTTTATCAAAAGGTGAAGGTAATCCCTTGTATACTGAAGGTGTGATATCTGCTGAAGCGGGACATCAATTAGCAAAGGCCAATCAATTGTTAACGCGAATTACGCTGGCTGAAAATGTAAAAGATCTTTTTTATGCATTAGCACTAACACGTGCAAGATTAGATAATGCCGAACAAGCTGTACAGCGTGCAAGAAAACTTGAAAATTATATAATTAAAAATTATAAATTAGGTTTGTCTGAGGATAAAGATAAATTACAGGCCCGGGCGCAAACTGATTCAAAAATTGCCGATCTGAGTGGAATTCAACTGCGATGGAAACAACAGCAAAGCCCCCTTGTTAGATTAATGTTAGAAGGCGTAGGGCATGAAATATTGCCGTTATTAATTTCTACCAAATATAGTGGTAATTTTGATCTTGTCGATTTAATTACGTCTACAGAAACATATCATCCAGCCATTAAAATTTCTCAGGCAAATTTAGAAATAGCTGAAAGCCAGATTAATACAACACTAGATAACAAAAAAGATAGTTTGGATTTAGTTTTGTCTGTTGGTTCTCGAACTTCAGACGGAAACAACTTATCAGGGGGAACAGTAAGTGAACAAGACTGGGCAGGAGCGATAAGCATTGAATATAAACATCTGTTTGACGATAAAGGTGTTAGCTCTAAATATAAACAAGCTCAGTTAGAAAAAAATATTGCATTACAAAATATTCGTAAAACAAAAGATGATATACGCTATACCGTATCAGGCCTGGTTGCAGAAATTAGTGCTGCAAAAATGGCGGTTAAAACGGCATCAGAAAAATTAAAAAGTGAATCTTTAAAGTTAAAAGAAGCGGTATCTCGTTTTCGTAGTGGCAGAGCAGATACGGATCAACTTATTCAATTCCAAAATGAATATTCATTTGCTCAACTAACTTATCAAAATCAAAAGGTTAATATGAATGACCGTGTTATTGCGTTACAAATATTGACAGGAACGTTTTGGGATAAGTTAGCTAATCAAAATGAGCAACATGGAGTGAATAAATGAAGTCAGTATTCCGCTTTTTTGTTGAACGGGCTTTGATGGTTAACTTGATATCCATCTTTTTAATGGCTGTTGGTATATACGCTATTTTTGATATAAATCGCGAAGCATTTCCAAATGTGAATCTGGATCAGATTCGTATTGATATTCCGTATCCTGGAGCCTCTCCATCAGAAATTGAACGCCTGGTTATTACACCCATAGAGCAAGAATTAAAAGCACTAGATGGCATAGATACCATGAACTCTATTGCCTTTAGTGGTTCTGCTATTATCAACCTTGATCTAGATCCGGATTCAGGTAATCGCCAGAATATGGTTAATGATGTACAGATGGCTGTAGATCAGGCTGTTTTACCGGATGACTTACCCAATGACCCTTTTGTTCTTGAAATAGATGGTGCTGTTTTTCCTGTTATTCAAGTTGCGGTTTCTTCAGATGTGTCTGAACTTGAGTTGAAACGTTTAGGTGATCAAATCGAAGATGATTTATTAGCTTTGAAAGGTATTGCAAGAGTACAAATTCAGGGTGATCGTAAAGCCGAAATCCGTATAACGGTTGATCCAGATAAACTTGCATTACACCGTATTTCTATTGGTGAAATTGCTACGCTGTTAAAAGAATGGAATATAAATTCACCTGGCGGTCAAATTGATACAGCCGTTGGCCAAAAAATGGTTCGTATTGTTGGTCAATTTCAAAATGTAAATGACGTAGCGGATCTTGTTTTACGATCTAATGACCGTGGCGATAATATTAAAATTTCTGATGTTGCAACTATTGAAGAGTCATTGGTTGTTCCGACGATTTATCTTGATTCCGGTGGCGAGCCTGCATTAAATATGATCATAATGAAAAAGACCGATGCAGACATTATTGATGTTGTTGATAATGTAAAAGAGTACCTTAAAAGAATTCCAGATTTATACGGTTCTGCAGTTAACATTAGCACCTCTCAGGATTTTTCACGCTTTGCTCGTTTACGTTTAGGTGTATTGACGAATAACGGCATCGTTGGACTTATACTCGTTTTTATATCGCTGGTTGTTTTTTTGCGTTTTTCCGTTGCCATGACGACGACCTGGAGTTTACCTATCGTTTTTTTGACGGGCTTATTTTTATTGCATTTATCCGGTATCACATTAAACCTGATTTCCATGCTTGGTTTTATTATGGTTTTGGGGATGCTTGTTGATGATGCAATCATTGTTGGAGAAAATATTGCCTATCACATGGAACAGGGCGAGTCATCAAATGATGCTGCAGTTAAAGGGGCTTATGAATTATTTGGCCCGGTAACAACCACAATATTAACTACCATTGCAGCATTCTTACCGTTAATGTTTATGTCTGGCATGATAGGGAAGTTTATTATTGCAATTCCGGTCGTCGTTATTTCCTTGTTGTTTTTCTCCTGGCTGGAAGCATTTTTAATTTTACCCAGTCATGTAAGTCATTTAACGAATTCAAAAATAAAAATAAAAGAGAAACAATGGTTAGTTAATTTTGAACATGGTTATGCAAAATTTTTAGGCTGGGTATTGCATCATCGCTGGACTGTGGTGTTTTTGTCAGCGTCGCTTTTGATTGGCAGTATCGTTTTAGCAATACAAACAATGCAGTTCCAATTATTTCCTGCTGTTGCTGTTGATCAATATTTAGTACGCGTTACGGCTAAACCGGGAACAAGTTTAGATACTTTACGCACGCATTTAAAAGATGTTGATACTAATATACGCAAATATATTAAACCTGAGTATGTGGAAAGTACGATTCTTTCCAGTGGCCAAACACAACGTGATGCTGGAGATCCATTAACTCAACGTGGAAGTCGGTTTGGACAAATCAGAGTACTTTATACACCAGCAGTATTACGGCCAGAACACAATGCAGTTGAGGATTTACGTTATCTTGAACATAACTTACCTGATAAATATCCTGGTTTAGAGATTGCTTTTGAACTTGTTAAACCTGGTCCTCCTACAGGCCGTGCCCTGGAAGTTGAAATATCCAGTAAGACTGCTACCAATAATGAACATGTTGCAGAAAACTTAATAACATTCTTAAAAGATATTAAAGGCGTTACCACAATCGAAAGTGGTCTACAGCCCGGGGATAAAGAAATTCATGTTGTTCTTGATAAAAGTCTTGCTGCTTATGCTGGAGTTAACTTAATAACTGCTGCATCACATATACGGGCATCTGTGGATGGTCTTCGAGTTACGACGACACGTTATGGTACAGAAGAAGTTGACGTAACTATACGCTATCCTGATGACGTAGAAGATATAAAAGCACTGCAAAATTTGAAAGTTCCTAATAAGCGTGGCGGTTTAATTCCATTAAATTCGATAGCACAGTTTGATGAACAGACAGGGTATACAACTGTGCGTCATAAAGATGGCTTACGTGTCATTCGGGTGTTTGCGAATATTGATGAAACACAAACAAGTAGTATCAAACTGAATAAACAGGTTGCTGACAATCAGAAAGTCTGGTTGGCAGATTATAGAAACAAAGTAAAAATCAATTTTGGTGGTGAAGCTGAGAAAAATGAAGAGTCATTTAAGGATTTAGGTTTTTCTTTCTTGTTCGCACTCATTGCAATCTTCTTTTTACTTGCGATTCAGTTTAATAGTTTAGGTTATCCCTTAATTGTTATGCTAGCGATACCCTTTGGTGCAGTTGGTGTTATTTTAAGTTTTTATGTGCATGACATTCTGTGGAAGCCAATGCCGTTGTCATTCTTTTCTTCAATGGGGGTTGTTGCGTTAACGGGTGTTGTTGTAAATAGCTCGATGATATTACTTGTCTTTATTCAACGTGCCAGACAGGACGGTATGGATGCCATGGAAGCCATTTTATTGGCAGGACGCAGGCGTTTACGAGCAGTAGTTTTAACTGCCGCAACGACAGTTGTTGGATTACTACCAACTGCCTATGGTTGGGGCGGTACAGATCCTTTTGTTGCGCCAATGGCTCTCGCATTGTCATGGGGGTTGGCATTTTCAACTTTGATAACATTGATTTTAATACCGGCTGCACTTGCTGCGAGTATTGATACAGCAGAACATTTTAGAAAGTGGAGTGGCGACCTGAAAAAGAGGTTCATGTAGGTCAGCCTTCAGGCTGGCGACACTGTATAACAAAAGTCAATTAATTCACTATTAAGTCATATGCTTTTGGAGAACAATGGTAGATGTATTAACACCGCGTCAGGCTGATACCCTACAAATATATTTAGCAAGAGGGGCACTATGAGGCTGAGCTACAAGTATTAAAGTACTCGTCCGGCACCCGTAAAACGTTTACGCCAATACCTGTCTTTCATAGAGCTGATTTTTACTCGTTTGCCGGATGATGGGGCGTGTATGAATTTATTGTTACCCAGATAAATACCAACATGTGAAACTGGTCGTGAAACAGTTGTTTTAAAGAAGACTAAGTCACCGGCTTTCAGATATCGTCGAGAAATACGTTTTGCCGCTTTAAACTGTTGGCTTGTTGTGCGGGGAAGACTGATTCCTGCTGCCCTGTGACTGTATTGAACCAGACCACTACAATCGAAACCGCGATTGGGAGTTGTACCTCCGTAGCGATATTTAACACCTAACATCTGTTTAGCTGTTTTAATAACAGACTGTTTGGCGGCTGATGTTTTTGCACTCTTATATTTCGGGCTACTGCCACAGCCAGATAGCACAAGCGAAAATGCAATAACGGCGAAAATACTGGATATTTGCTGTTTCTTTAATATTCTCATCATAATGAATTATTTTAGTTAAATATTTAAAATAATCAATAAGATATAGCATTTATTTAACAAATTAATTTAAGATGGCTATATCACAAAATGATGATATGGACACAGAAAAAGTCCGGTTTATGAGCTAAACTCCGAGTATGGATGTTTCCTCGATCTCAAATGCGTCATTTTCTCGTTCTGTCCCGCCATCAAAAAGCAGCAGTGATAGGCAGTCTGGTGCCCGGGCACAAGCAGATATTGTAGAGAACAAAACTCAGGAACGTGCTCAAGAACAACGTGCTGTCCAGCAAAGACTACAAGACCATAAAGAAGAGAGTCAGCGTCGTCTTGATGGAAGATTAATCAGTTTTGGTCAAGAGCAAGATAACGTCAGTAGCCAGCAAAAACAGGCATCTTTTAACCGCTCTCGTGTTAACGAGGCATATAGTCCTCCCCGCCAAAATGAAATTACCTATTCTCAAAATGAGCAGGCTCAACGAGCTCGTGACCGCGAAAGAAATCAAAACAATGAAGCGATAGATATTGTTGTTTAGCCTCTTTTCCATATAAATAATTCACTCTATAGCAGAGTTAATTACCTTTCCTTAAATTTGATTTTTGCCCTGTAGCATCATGGCCTTTGCGGTAGAATGCATTTATGAAAAGAAAATCGCCGGTACGCCGAAAGAAAAAGTCAGCATCAAAAAAAACAAATCGCCGTAGAAAGAAGAATAAAAAAATAAACCTGCCTTTAATGCGAATATTCCTTTCGCTGCTACTTATTTTTACTGTTTACGTTATCTACCTTGATTTTGAAGTGCGTTCTCAGTTTGATGGAAAAAAATGGTCTGTTCCTGCTCGTGTTTATGCACGACCGTTAGAACTTTATGTTGGGAAACCTTTAACGCATGAACAAATTGTCTTTGAATTAAAATCTTCTGGTTATCGTTTTAATCAGGAAAATCCTAAGGCAGGTTATTACCAAAAAGACGGGAATAGTTATCGAATCGTCATTCGTGAATTTGATTTTTGGGATGGTCATCAACCGCCTCGTTATATCCAGGTAAAAATTGAAGACGGCTTTATTGCGGATGTTATTGATTTTAGAGATAAAACTGAAATAGCGGTAGTGCGTCTGGAGCCATCGATTATGGGACGTATCTATCCGTCTCACCGCGAAGATCGCATGTTAGTTAAATTCGATGAAGTCCCTGAATATTTAACGACAGCATTACTTGCAGTAGAGGACCGTCAGTTTTATTCACATTTCGGTATAAATCCAAAAGCGATTCTTCGTGCTATGGTTGCAAATATTAAAGCCGGTGCAGTTGTTCAGGGTGGAAGTACACTAACTCAACAACTAGTGAAAAATTTTTTCCTTACCAGGAAAAAAACGTTAGTTCGAAAATTCAACGAAGCCATTATGTCTCTGTTACTTGAATTACACTATGAAAAAGATGATATTTTAGAAGCTTACTTGAATGAGATTTACTTAGGGCAGGATAAAAAACGTGCAATACATGGTTTTGGATTAGCAAGTCGATTTTATTTCGATAAACCCATTTATAATTTAAACCTGTCAGAAGTAACAACATTGATCGCAATGGTAAAAGGGCCCTCATATTATGATCCCTGGCGTCATGCAAAACGTATTCTTAAACGTCGAAATTTTGTAATTGGTTTAATGGAAGAGCAGGGCTCTATAACAAATTATCAGTCAATGACGGCTAAATCCAAACCTTTAACGGTAGTAAAACGAAATAAAAAAATAACTAGCTCTTATCCTGCGTACATGGATTTGTTAAGACGCCAATTACAGGAAGACTATGATAAAGAAGATTTAACATCAGAAGGCCTGCAAATATTTTCTACCTTTGATCCGTATATACAAAAAATTACGGAACAGGTTGTTAAATCAAAAATTAAGCAATTAGATAAGCAGAAAAATCTTAATGGGACGTTACAGGCTGCTGTAATAGTGACTAATACTAATAATGCAGATGTTCTTGCTATTGTCGGCGATAAACAACCTACCTATGCAGGATTTAATCGTGCCCTGGATGCTCTGCGTCCTGTGGGTTCTTTAATAAAACCTGCTGTTTATTTAACTGCAATACAACAACAAAACAAATATTCTCTTGCGACCTTGATTGAAGACAAAGGCATTACATTAAAAGCGCAAGATGGAAAGTTATGGTCTCCGCGTAATTATTCGGGAGAATCACATGGAGAAGTTCCCTTATTTAAAGCTCTGACAAGTTCATATAATCAGGCAACAGTTCGATTAGGTTTGGCACTAGGCTTTGAATCTATCGTAACGACGTTAAGAAACCTTGGTATTAAAAGAGATATTCCTCCATATCCCTCCATGCTGTTGGGTGCAGTAACAATGACGCCACTGGAAATTACGCAAATGTATCAGACATTATCCGGGGAAGGTTTTATTACGCCATTACATACCATTCGCAAAGTCATGACAGCAAAAGGGGAACCATTAAAACATTACCCTGTAAAAATTAAACAAGGCGTAGATGAAACATCTGTAAGGATCATAAACAGTGCTTTACATGAAGTGACCCGAAATGGAACAGCGCGATCATTACAGTGGCGTTTGCCAAAAGGGTTAAAAGTTTCTGGTAAAACAGGCACAACTAATAATACACGCGACAGCTGGTTTGCTGGTTTTAGCGGTGAACACTTAATAGTTGCCTGGTTGGGGACAGATGATAACAAGTCAACAGGATTAACCGGTTCAAGTGGGGCATTACCCCTTTGGTCAGACATTATGAAAAAAATCAGGACAAGACCTTTTTCTTTTGCGTATGATGACGAACTTGAATATCATCATGTTGAAGCAAAAGGCGGATTACTTGTTGATGAAGATTGTTCTTCAGCAGCGTATCTTGCTTTTAGAAAAGATAATGTGCCAAATAAATACGGCTCTTGTTTAAATTAAGATTTATCGGAAAGTGTTGTGCTACATGAAAATAACTAAACTCTTTTTTATCCGAATTCTGCTAATAGCTTTTGCAGTATCTCTCTCTGCTTGTCAGGCACCACCTAAAGACAAAGCGCCGGGTTGGACATCTGCTTCAGGAGAGGTTCGTCCCGGGCCAAAAACTGGAAAAGCGGTTTTAGCATTACTGGGTAAAGCCAGACAAGCGAGTACCAAAGGCTCATTAAGTACAGCCGAAAGTTATCTTGAAAGAGCATTACGAATTGAGCCACAGAATCCGACATTGTGGTTATATATGGCAAAACTACGTCTTTATGCAGCAAAACCCAAAGAAGCCATCAACCTTGCTAAAAAAGCCATGGCCTTATCTTCCCGAGGTGGTAAAGCAAGTCGATCTAGTCAACGCTCATTACAGGCGGATTGTTGGCGAGTCATCGCCCATGCACACCAAAAGATGGGTGATTCTCTAAAAGCACAAAAGGCGCAAGCTAAAGCAAATTCACTAAGTTATTAATATTACTCGATTTTCAGCCTTTAATTATCGAAAGTTAAGGCGATTTCTACTTCAGTAATTTCCACGCGAGACGCTAATTAGATAAACTAGCGTTTAAATTCAAGTGTGTCTTTAGTTAAGGATAAATGGGATAAGACGGTGTCACTATATTCAGTCGATAAATTGATTTCAGAAGCGCGCCGTATCGCTGCGGAATATCGGCGTGCCACAGGAAAACCCCTTGGCATTAGCGCAGAAATTGCTGCTCATGACGCCTGTACTTATCTTGAACTTGAAGCTTGTGAAGATGCCGTTGGTTATGATGCGATTGGTTTAAATGGTGACCGTAAAGGTTGTCGCTTTCAAATTAAAGGCAGGGCAATTTTTGACGAGAAAAAAGGCGGTCAACGTTTAGGGCAAATTAAAACAGAACAAGAATGGGACAAAATTTTGTTAGTTTTAATGAATGAAGATTTTGAAACAACTGAAATATATGAAGCCTCTCGTGAAGATATGCTCGAAGAACTCGGTGAGGCCGGTACAAGTAATCGGAAAAAACGTGGAGCCATGTCCGTGGCCCGATTCAAACATTTAGCTAAACTAGTCTGGAACAGGGAAGAGGGTTTAATAGCAGACGAAGTGTGGGATAATCAAGCCAACAATACTTAGTCACTATAATCTTTTTAATATAATAACGAGCTATCCCTTGCAACAATCTGATGTAACTCACCTTCTTGGCGAAGATGGGCCTTTTTCAAAATTGGTTCCGGGCTTTGCTGCGCGTCAACAACAACAGGAAATGGCAGAGCGAGTTGCTGAAG
>JAUVEN010000072.1 GCA_030594815.1 Gammaproteobacteria bacterium | reverse complement strand
ATTCAGGAAGTTGAACAGCAATATAATATTCCGGTGTTAAGTATTATTAAGCTGGAACATCTGATTACCTATATCGAAGGTAATGCTGATTTTGCTCAGTACCTTGATAAGGTTAATGCTTATCGTGAGCAATATGGTATTTAAATGTTATGTCCGGTCTTGGCCGGACAGCCGCGTCGGTGGTTGACCGACAGCAAGTATCTTTCTTTTGCTTGTCCAAAAGAAAGGTACCAAAGAAAAAGACACCCGAAAACTTGTTGGAATTTCCAATTCCAATACCCTCACTTCAAAAGTAAAACAGGCACTCGCGAACTCGCACGGTGCTCCGCACTTAATCGTGCTCAAACAAACGCTCGCTATGATCCTGTTTTTCTTTCGAAGCTCGGCTACGTCTCACGGGATTAATCCATTTAAAATATATTATATTAAATAAAACGAAGATCTGCTTTCGATTTGAATATCCACTAAAACGAAAAAATTGTACTAAGTTTTAGTTGCTGGATTTCATTAGTTTTTGTGACCAATTCTGAACAAAATCCGGTGCTAATGGTGACGAAAACAGCACAACAGCCTGCTTAGTGTTGACGCATGAAATAGATCTCCAACCCAAGTTGGAAAATATTGCGGAATCAAGCTCATGTGGCTGAATAAGGGAGGCTCGTGTTCGAGTTACGTATATAAGGAGATCTAATTCTTTTTTAACATCTTTATATAAATTACTACGAGCTAACTCTTCAGCTTTACTAAACACAAGCTCGAACATGTTTGCTACTGGAGGCAAATCTCGTACATCTGAAATCAATGATACTTCTTTAAGGCTTTTGGCATTTTTTATTGAATTATAAGCATCCTTGTACATTTTTCCACGACGTAAATCCGGATCAGTTAATTCCTTGACTTGGAAGTTCGCGTCGCGAAACTGAACATCAGCTTTATTGCTTTGCTCAAGTGAAAGAAGTTCTTTCTCTTGATGTTGTACCTCTATAACTGTAAGGAATTGTGAAACAACCCAGCGTTCTCTAACCTCCTTATTCACATTAGAGAAATATTTATGATCCTTTTGTGCAGACTTCAGAAGATGGTCAAGAATTTCACGATCAGTCATGTACATATCCTCTTAACATAGCGGCTAACTAGTTGATAGAGAACCATCTAAGGCTACTTATTTTTTTATAATATACACCTTTAATACTCCATATTTTGATATTTAAAGAAAAATAACAGTAAGTTATATTTCTAGCACATATGTTGTTAATGGAATATCCCCATTGTCGCAGCCGAGACGCGCAGCATGTAATGGGATTAAAGCGAGCACTGTTTGAGCGCGATCAATGCGTAGCATAGCGCGAGTTGCGCAGCGCCCATTACATGCGAGCATCGAGGGGAACCGAGTAAAGCGAGGTCAAGACTTTGGGCACCCTTCTTTTTGGTTACTTTTTAT
The DNA here is from genome assembly GCA_030594815.1 of Gammaproteobacteria bacterium. Classification (GTDB taxonomy): domain Bacteria; phylum Pseudomonadota; class Gammaproteobacteria; order UBA6429; family Thiohalophilaceae; genus JAGLTQ01. Next base: position 12,236 of record JAUVEN010000072.1, on the reverse strand, counting down.
TGGGTGTGCAAGAAAAAGTAACTTGCTGTCGGTCAACCACCGACGCGGCCGTCCGGCCAAGACCGGACATAAGATCCAGCCACGCAGTGACCATAAACATGACAGACTAAAGTCTGACCTACAAAAAATAGATTCCCGTTTTCACGGGAATGACGAAAAGATCACCCCAACAACAATTTAGCCCCAACTAATAACGTCACCACCTCATATACCCGTTTAATCCACCGATTCCCCGCGGTAATCGCAAAGTGGGCTCCAACGTATCCACCTAACATGGAAGCAACGAGCAAAATTGGAACCCAATCCCAGCGAATTGGCCCCTGTAGACCAAGCGTTAACGCACCCATGCCGTTCCAGAATAAACCAACCAGAACCAATGTATAAGCAACTGCTCGTTTGTAATCGAGTGAAAACCACCTCACCAGCCATATTGTGACGAACAATCCCGTTCCCGAGGTTAAAGAACCATTCAATATTCCGATAAAGAATAAAACAACAAAACCTGTGAATTTATGCTGCCAATTTCTGTCCAGTTCTTGTGCTTTTTGTCCAAGCTCCTTGTGCAGAACAGAGTACAGGCCCAGACCAATCGTTAATAAACCCAGGGCCAACTCAGCCGGGCGTTCTGGTACACGCAGGATGATGCTAGCTCCCAGAATTACACCGGGTAACCCAGAAGCTAAAATAAGCAAAGAAAGACGCCAATTAAGCGAACCTTCTCTAAAGTGTCGTGCTGTGGCGCCGATACCTAAAGCAACAGTGGCTAGCTTGTGTGTGGCTAAGGCAACACTAAAAGGCAAACCGAGAAAAATAAGCAGAGGTAATTGCAATAATCCTGCGCCGCCCCCGGAAAATGCAGAAAATGCATTTGCTATAAATGAAATAATAAATAATAGTATGCTGTCTATCACAAGATCTGCTACTTTGTATTAACGACGTTAAATAATAAGTGTAATTTGAAATACCACTGAATAAAAGAATACACTTACACAAGTTTAAGCAAATTCAATATTAATAAATTTAAAGAATAAAAATCATGAAAAAAACATTTACAACATCTTATAAAGTTATCTCTCTTACTTTTATCAGCTTTTTAGTGTCGCAACCCGTTATGGCAGCTAAATTTAAATGCTGGACGAACAGTGATGGTGTCAAAGAATGCGGTACAGCTGTACCCCCTGAGTACTCTCAACAAAGAATTGAAACTCGTGGTAATACTGGCCGCGTTGTTGAGGTTAAAGAACGCGCTAAAACAGAAGCTGAGCTTGCAGAAATAGATCGCTTAGCCAAGCTAAAAGAAATTGAAGATGCAAAGATTGCTGAACAAAAGAAGAAAGATGATATTTTGTTAAAAACTTTTTCTAATGAACGTGATATCAATATGTTGAGAGACAGTAAAATCAGTGTTATTGAAGGTATTCTTACGGTAACTAATAGTAACAATAAGGCGCTTACGAAAAAACTGGAAAAATTACAAAAACGTGCTGCAAATTCTGAACGCCGCGGTAAAAAACCACCACAGAGAATTCTGGATGATATAACAGCAATTGAAAGCCGTCTAAATAAAAACAACAAAGCAATTAAAGAGAAACGAGAAGAACAAAAAAATATTCGAGAGAAATTCGCTAAAGACTTACAACATTTTCGTGAGTTAAAAAATATAAAAGCTCCGGTAAAAGCAGCAAAACGCTAATACCTAATTAAAGGTTTTTGCAAGCAATGTCCATTGATGACTCCAATGCTCAATGGGCGAACGTTTAAACCCTGAGCGCACAAACTGAATAATACGACCTTCAACGACTGCCAGTAATAAATTTGCCTGAGCCTGAACAGGCGTTGTTAAAGTCAACTCTTTATTCATTTCTCCTTCACGCAAAACCTGTTTGATCTGCGTTTCAAGTCGCTCAAAAAACTGGCTCACACGTAGTCGTAAACGTTCTGTTTCTCCTGTCAGAACATCACCCGTTAGTATTCGAGTTAAACCAGGGTTACGTTCAGAGAAACCTAATAACAATGAAAGAATATTTTCACATCGTTTTATTGAAGACTCTTCTTCTTTAAGAATACGGTTAATTAAACTAAAAATACTTTCTTCTATAAATTCAATTAGTCCTTCAAACATTTTAGCTTTACTGGGGAAATGACGATAAAGCGCAGCTTCAGATACACCAACTGCCCGAGCCAGGCCAGCGGTCGTAATACGCTCACCTGGATTCATCTCCAGTTCATGAGCCAACGCTTCTAAAATTTGTTGGCGACGTGAAGGTTTTTTTTCATTTTCTGCCATTGTTATAACCCTTTAGCATTAACCCTTAATTAAAGTACCCACACCTTCATCGGTAAGAAGTTCAAGTAAGACTGCATGTTGAACTCTGCCATCAATGATTTGTGCTGTTTGTACACCTGACTTAACCGCATCCAGCGCACATGCAATTTTAGGCAACATACCACCGTGAATGGTTTCGTCTTCTATATAAGCTTCTACCTGAGATGCCGTTAAACCCGTTAACAGTTTCTCATCTTTATCTAATACACCAGAAGTATTTGTTAGCAACATGAGTTTTTCTGCATTCAAGGCGATTGCCATTTTTCCAGCAACAAGATCTGCATTAATATTATAAGACTGACCATCACCACAAACACCAATAGGTGCGATAACCGGAATAAAATCACCCTTCATCAGCATGTGAACAATTGACGCATCAATACTTTCAACTTCACCAACATGACCGATATCAATAATTTCGGTAGTGTTCATTTCAGGCGCATCGTTTTCAAAACGCATCTTACGTGCATTTATTAAACTGCCATCTTTTCCTGTTAGACCAACGGCATGCCCGCCTTGCTGGTTAATCAAGTTAACAATATCTTTATTAACCTGGCCACCAAGAACCATTTCAACAATATCCATGGTTTCAGAATCGGTAACCCGCATACCTTTAACAAATTTACTTTCTTTGCCAATCTGTTTAAGCATATTGCCGATTTGAGGACCGCCACCATGAACAACAACAGGGTTCATTCCAACCAGCTTCATTAAAACAATGTCACGTGCAAAACTCTGCTTTAATGACTCATCAACCATGGCATTACCACCGTATTTAATAACAATGGTTTTTCCCTGAAAGCGACGAATGTACGGTAAGGCTTCCGTTAAAACATTAGCAATATTAGTTGCTGAAGATATTTCTAAACTCATATGATTATTCTTTAATTATATTTTTAATTATTTTTACTAAAATGGTAGCTTAATATCAGCTTGCAGATCCGTTAATACTTCACGGAATTTATCCTGTACCTTAGCCATCGCTTTTTTATTCTTACCTTCAAAGCGCAAGACCAGGCATGGCGTAGTATTCGATGCACGCACTAAACCCCAACCATTGGCATAATCAACTCGAATACCATCAATCAAGGTCACTTCAGCATCGGAAAATGATGATGAAGTCGCTGTTAATCTTTCCATAAATTTAAAATGCTCACCTTCTGGCATGTTTATTTTTAACTCAGGAGTATTAACCGAGTCTGGTAAACCTGAAAAGATAACACGTGGCTGACGTAATTGTTTAGCCATTATTTCCAATAAACGTGCGGCAGAATACAAGGCATCGTCAAACCCATACCATCTTTCCTTGAAGAAGATATGACCACTCATTTCACCCGCCAATAATGCATTTGTCTCTTTCATTTTAGCTTTAATGAGTGAATGCCCTGTTTTCCACATTAGCGGCTGGCCACCGTTCTCTTCAATAACGGTACGTAAATTACTGGTGCATTTAATATCATAAATAATATTTGCACCGGGGTTACGTGATAATACGTCTTTGGCAAACAACATCATTAACCGATCAGGCCAGATGATTTTACCATCACCACTTACTACACCAATTCGGTCACCATCACCATCAAACGCAATACCCATATCTGCATTTTGTTTTTTAACTTCGGCTATTAAATCACCTAAATTTTCAGGCTGACTTGGATCAGGGTGATGGTTTGGGAAATTGCCATCAACTTCACAATACAAAGGCGTCACATCACAACCAAGGTCTGTAAATAATTTTTGTGCTACCGTTCCGGCAACACCATTGCCACAATCGATAACAATTTTCATTTTACGTTTTAACGTAATATCACTGGTTATACGATTAATATACTTGTCTAAAACTTTTTCACCCGCATAGCTCCCTTCACCAAGGCTTAAATCATTATTTAATATACGTTGGCGTAGCGCCTGAATCGTATCACCTGATAAAGTATCACCACCTAAAACCATTTTAATGCCGTTATAGTTAGGCGGATTGTGACTACCGGTTAACATTACTCCCGTGCCGTTAGAAAGCTCTGCCGCAGCATAGTAAAGTGCCGGCGTAGGTAACATTCCAATATCAATAACCTTCATGCCCGATGCCATCAACCCCGTCACTAAAGCCTTACCCAGCTCCGGACCCGATAAACGACCATCACGTGCAAAAACAATAGTATCTAGTCCGCGAGCTTTTGCTTCACTACCAATGGCGTGGCCAATAAACAAAACATTTTCTACAGTTAAAGTTTTACCAACAATGCCCCGGATGTCATAAGCCTTAAAAATTTCTTCCGGTAAAATAGGTAGATTAGCGGGGGGAGTTGGGTTCTTTTTTGCTGTTCCTGCTTTACTGCTGGTTTCACCTCCCAGTCCATCAAGCTCATCCAAAACCGACGCTTCATCTAACTCTTCAAGTTGAATTGAATCTTTTGACATAAATAGGGTGTCGGCATCAGGTAATGAGCCCCGTGTAGATTTAGAATTTTTATTATCATTGGTATCACGTTCACGATCTAAATTAGTTTGATCAAGTCGTATATTACCCACATGGGCTGCAGCGGCTTTAAATTCAGTCAAACTAAAATCATATTGATGTTTTTTTACGCCTTTTAATGTGCCCGTAATCAACATTAAGTACTTATCCAGATCACTGGTTAATTCTTTATGTAATACCTGACGTAAAACAGAAACAACAATTCCCGCCAGAACAATCCCCATTATAAGAGCAAAGACCATGCCCAGATTAAATGCACTTTCACTTCCCTGGTAAGGCACCCATGTTTCAGCTTGCCAATGTGTACCAGGTATATCTATTGCAGCATGCGTACCCTCTTTTGATGCTTTGCCCGCTTTTGAAATTAAGTAATTTTTACCCGCTTCAATTTTTTGATGAATCTCAATATAGGAATCACCTGCAACTTTCTTTGTCCAGTCATCCAAGAGCGTTGAATCAACAGCCACTTGAATATAACCAAGAATAATATTGCGAGAAACAACTGCCTTCATAACATCAATATGCTGATGCTTGCCTTCAATCTCATGCATTTCAATGAGGACTTCAGAACTGTTTATTCTGCTTTGATTAAGCAAGTCTAAACATGCATAGGTAAAATGAGGTTCAACACTTTTATCTGGCTGAGTTGTATTTTCAGGCAATAATCTAACAAGTAATGCTTTTGGAAAAATAACTTTTAATTCAGCAGCACGTTGTTCTAAAGCTTGTAAGTTTTTTGATCTAAACAAATTTATCAACGCAGGATCTTTTGCTACCCCACCCAGTAAATGGCTGTAACTACTAACCTGGTTCATGAATTTTAGAGCAGTATTTTTGGTTACACTGTTCGCAACTGTTTGACGTTGATTCGCCAAAGTACGTAGTGGATCTTGTTGGCCAAGATACAAACCGGCCGTAAGCACGATGACAATCATGATAAAAAAAACAAAACTTATAGAATTAATACTTAAGCCTGTGTTTTTTTGTTTTTTCTTTGCAGATACTTTTTGTGATTTACTCAAAACTGTTACTCCAACAATTTAGATTAATATTTTACTAATTCTTAGCCGTGACCTGTGTGGCCAAAACCGCCTTCAGCTCGTTCACTTTCATCAAAGCTTTCAACAATATCAAACTTAGCCTGTACAACAGGAACAAAAACGAGTTGCGCCATACGATCACCAACGTTAATGGTGAAATCATTTTGCCCTCTGTTCCACACAGAAACAAACAACTGTCCCTGATAATCTGAATCAATTAAACCAACAAGATTACCTAACACAATGCCATGCTTATGACCTAAACCCGAGCGCGGTAATATAATGGCCGCCATTGCTTCATCATCAATATGAATGGCCATTCCCGTTGGTACTAAATGTGTTTCACCTGGTTTAATTTCTAAAGACTCATCAATGCATGCTCTTAAATCTAATCCTGCCGATCCGGTTGTTGCATATTCTGGCAACGGAATTTCTTTTCCTATCCGCGGGTCAAGAATTTTAAGTTTAATGTTATGCATCTTAAGGTCTTCTCCAGAATTCTATATTTTAAATATTTAATTATTGTTTTAATGAAATAATATTATTTTTATTTTGAATGTTTATTTCATGTAACGAAAAACGTTGTGCAATAAGTGCGACCAGTTGTCTCGCTAACTTTGTTTTACTGCCCAGCTCTAATTTTGTCTCACCACCCTGCCAGTATACATTTAGCTCATTTAAGTCACTGTTAAATGTACCCGATGTTGTTGTTGCAGCAGAGCCAACTAAATTTGCCGCAATCATTTCAATCTTTTTTTGTTTTAACTTGGCACGCGCATAGTTTTCCAGATCTTGTGTTTCAGCTGCAAAACCAACGCAAAATGTTTTTGCATAATTTGCTTTTGCCATCGCTAAAATATCTGTGTTTTTTTCCAGCTCTAACGTTAAACGCTCATCTTTCTTTTTAATTTTTTCCTGCTGCACATTAACCGGGCGATAATCTGCCACCGCCGCGGTAGAAATAAAAATATCAGCGAGTGTAATCTGTTCCTTCACCGCTGCTTCCATATCGGCTGCGCTTTCTATATTAATTCGTGTCACGCGATCAGGCGTTTCCAGAGCCACAGGTCCACTAACCAATATCACTTTTGCACCGGCTTCAATCGCCGCTTCGGCAATAGCATAGCCCATTTTTCCCGAACTATGATTACTTAAATATCGCACTGGATCTAATGCTTCGCGAGTCGGCCCGGCGGTCACTAATACCGTCAACCCACTTAAACTGCCAACAGAAAACAATTCTGCTAAACGAGAAACGATTGTTTCACTATCAATCATGCGACCTTCACCCACATCACCGCAGGCTTGCTCACCACTATCCGGTCCAATAAATATCACACCACGTTGAGCAAGAAGTCGTACATTTTCCTGGGTCGCAGGATCTGCCCACATGTTTTTATTCATCGCCGGTGCTATTGCAAGCGGCACATCGCTGGCAAGACAAACGGCATGCAAAAGCTCATCAGCTCGACCATGCGCTAAACCCGTAAGACTGTTGGCACTCGCAGGCGCAATTAAAATAACATCTGCCCAACGCGCCAGCTCAATATGTCCCATGGCGGCTTCGGCTTCCTTATCAAGCAAATTTTCATGCACCGGAGAACCGGATAACGCCTGAAAGGTCAGAGGGGTAACAAAAGCTTTGGCACCCTCTGTCATTACTACTCGAACTTCCGCACCGGCTTCGCGCAAGCGACGAATCAGCTCAGCCGCTTTATACGCGGCAATGCTGCCGGTGACACCGAGTAGTACCCTTTTATTTGATAAGTGTTGCATAACTATTAGTCTAACAGATTAGTGAACATTCACACCGCACACTATATAATAATAGTTTAAATATTTAACCATTGTTGACATGGAGGTCACAAATGCCAATTACTGACTGGCCAATGGCGGAACGCCCACGTGAAAAGTTACTTAGTCGTGGAGCCAATGCTTTATCTGATGCTGAATTGCTTGCGATATTCCTGCGTACCGGCATCAAAGGTAAAACCGCCGTAGATTTAGCGCGCGATGTCATTTCCCATTTTGGTGGACTACGAAACTTACTGCTGGCCGACAAAAAAGCCTTTTGCCAATTTTCAGGCCTGGGGGAAGCGAAATTTGCTCAACTTCAGGCTGTGCTTGAGCTTTCCCGGCGCCACCTGAAAGAAACACTCAAGCGCGGTGAGTTTTTACAAAATCCACAAGCCACTCAAGATTATTTAAGTGCTCAGCTGCGAGATCTACCCTACGAAGTGTTTGCCTGCTTGTTTCTGGATAATCAGCATCGTGTGATTGAGTTTGAAATTCTCTTTCAGGGAACTATTAATGGCGCCAGCGTACACCCTCGCGAAGTGGTCCGAAAAACCCTGAAACACAATGCTGCTGCGCTAATTCTGGCACATAACCACCCTTCAGGCATTGCTGAACCCAGCTCAGCTGACCGCCATATCACCAAACAACTCACTGAGGCACTGGCACTGATTGATGTCAGAGTGCTGGATCATATTGTCGTGGGCGATGGGGAATGTGTGGCTTTCTCAGAACGCGGCTGGATATAAATATTGGGCCACAAAGAACACTAACGACTGCATGGACGCAGGAGGTAGAGCAACGCAGGAGCAGTTGCCGAGAACAGCAAGAAAACATTTAAAGATAAACCACGGGGAACACAGAGTATCACGGGGATTTTATATTTTTCTCCCAGTGTTCCCCGTGGTTTTTTAATTTTTCCCTTTTCTTGGTGTTCTTCGTGTCCTTTGTGGCTAAATTTTACTTGTATCTTCGGCCTGATCTACGTAAAATCCCCGCTCTTTATCGCCGAGGCTATTTCCTTGGCAGCTAAATTTACGAATTTTGGAGAAGTATCATGGCGAGAGTATGTCAAGTAACTGGCAAGCGCCCAATGTCGGGAAACAATGTTTCTCACGCTAAAAACAGAACGCGTCGTCGTTTTCTGCCGAACCTGCATTCGCACCGTTTTTGGGTAGAATCTGAAAAGCGCTTTGTTCGTCTACGTTTGACCTCAAAAGGTATGCGTATTATTGATAAAAAAGGCATTGATGTTGTATTAGCTGATATGCGCGCCCGCGGCGAAAAGGTATAAGGAATAAATCATGGCTAAGTCTGTATGTGAAAAAATCCGTTTAAACTCTAGTGCTGGTACTGGTCATTTCTACACGACTATGAAAAACAAGCGCAACATGCCTGAGAAAATGGAAATCAAAAAATACGATCCTGTTGTTCGTAAACACGTGATGTATAAAGAAGGTAAAATTAAGTAGATTTTACTAAATTTATTTTATCTTCTAAAAAGCCCGCATTTATGCGGGTTTTTTTATGTCTCCGTAAAGGTACCGGAGTCACTCTATTTGATATCATATACTTCGTTTCGATATTCTTGTTCAAATCTAAAACACCTCGCTCCAAAATCAGGTGACTCCGGTACCTATTCAAGAATATTCTCAAGTTACTACAACAATTGTCCGATAAATAAATCTGTATCTGTTGTATTAATACTTCATGAAAATAAAGCAAAAGAGTCAGGTTTAATGGACGATATCTACATTGGTCGGCAACCTATTTATGATGCAAACCTCAAGGTTATTGCATATGAACTCCTGTTTCGCTCTGGCAAAGCCAACGAAGCCAATGTTGTTGACGGCGATAGTGCGACCACTAATGTGATCATTAACGCCATTACTGAAATTGGTATGGATCAACTTGTCGGTCCGCACAAAGCCTTTATTAATTTAACGCGCAACCATATTCTACAAATGGCTGAACAACCTCTGCCTGAACTGAAAGATCGTTTAGTCCTGGAAATTCTTGAAGATATTAAAGCAGAAGACATTATTATTGAAGCTGTCACTAAGCTTGCGAAAGAAGGGTTTACTATTGCCTTAGATGATTTTATCTATAGTGAATCTTTACAACCTTTAGTTGAACTATCTGAGATTATAAAAATAGATCTTATGGCTCTCACTATTGAAGAGCTAGAAAAACATGTGAAAAAATTAGCTAACGGGAAACGTAAGCTACTCGCAGAAAAGGTGGAAACACAAGAAGAGTTTGATCGCTGTAAAGCTCTTGGCTTTGACTATTATCAAGGTTACTTTTTTAGTAAACCTCAAATCATTAAAGGCAAAAGTCTGCCCGCAAATAAACTGGCTATTATGAAGCTGCTGGCAAAATTACAGGATGACGAAAGCAGTACTGAAGAACTGGCTCAAACTATTACTCAAGATATCACCATGTCGATGCGTGTTCTACGTTACATCAACTCTGCTCAATTTGGCTTTGGTAAAGAAGTGGATTCCATTCAGCAAGCCATCATGATGCTGGGACGCTCTACCATACGTAATCTTGCCAACCTTGTTACCATGTCGCAAATCGAGGATAAGCCACATGAGCTTCTCATTATTTCCATGATTCGTGCAAAAATGGCAGAGAACATTGCCCAGCTTGTTAAAGCGGATAAAGAAGTTTGTTTTACCACCGGCTTATTTTCAATTATTGACACCCTAATGGATAATGATATGGAATTACTCATTGAAGGATTACCCTTAACGGAAGATATCAGGGCCGCACTAATTCGTCGTGATGGTAAGCTAGGTGCAATATTAAACTGCGTTTTAGCCTACGAAAGTGGCGACTGGAAAAATGCAAATTATGATAATCTAAGCATTGATGAAATACGCAATTGCTATTTGGATGCTCTTAAGTGGGCAAGTGCCAGCGATTTTTTAATAAAATAATAAGTTTTTATAAACAGAGCCTATTTTATTTTCTGCAAAAGCAGGCAGGCACTTTTATCAACTTCACATGACCAGCCTGGTGCAAGATAGGTTGTTGAAACAGTTTCTGTAATTAAAGCAGGCCCCGTTATTTTTTCACCACAAGATAAATCATCTCGATTATAAACCGGCACTGCTTTTTCTATTCCAACTAATTTTGCAACGTTATCTTTTTGGCTTGTTTTATTTTTCTCAATTAACGGTAGTTGAATATCTTCAGTTTTACTTTTTAACGATAAACGCAAGTTTACTAACTCAACCTCCAGTTCAAGTTGATGACCGTAGCGTTTTTCATGTAATGCCTGAAAATCTTTTGCTGCAGATTTTATATTTAACCACTTCACATTTAAGAAATAAGATTGTCCAAGATAGCGACAATCTAAACTGTATTCAGCAATAATATCTTTTTCAGCAACCCCTTCCTGTTTTAGTTCTAAAACACCTTTTTGATAAAGTTCTGAAAAACGTTGCTCTATATCTTTATTCTTTAACTTATTTAATAAATTATTAAATGTTTGTGATAGCTGTCGTGCTCGCGGAGCAACCAGCATTCCCAAAGCAGATAAGACACCCGCATATCGTGGCACCATGGCATTTCGCATAGCGAGCGCATCAGCTAAAGCACAAACATGTAAACCACCTGCGCCACCAAAAGAAACTAAACTTAATTCTCCTGGATCAATACCACGTTGTACCGACATCACACGTAAAGCATGCGCCATGTGTTCATTGGCAATACTAATAATTCCTGTGGCGGTATCCTCAATAGAAAGATTAAGTTTTTCAGCAATCGGTCTGATTGCTTGTCGCGCCGCCTCTATATCCAGACTCATATCGCCACCTAAAAAGGCGTCCGCGCGTAACCGACCCAAAATTAAATTGGCATCCGTAACTGTTGCGGTCAGGTCTTTACCATCACCAGCATTACCATAACAAGCCGGTCCCGGATCTGCTCCTGCTGATTCAGGCCCAACCTGTAATAGTCCACCGGCATCGATACTGGCAATGGAGCCGCCACCAGCACCTATGGTATGCATATCGACCATTGGAATAGCAACAGGATAACCGGCAATTTCACCTTCATTACTTAACTGTAATTCACCATCAATCATCGCGACATCGGTTGAAGTGCCCCCCATATCAAAAGTTAGCAGTCTTTGCTGTGAGGTTATGTCGCCCATATATTTTGCCGCGGCCAGACCACCGGCAGGCCCGGACAACAACATATGCACAGCCTGTTGTCCGGCAAGTTTGGCGGCAATTGAGCCTCCAGCACTCTGCATTACTGCAACCGAAGCATTAGGCAAGGCATCCTGCAAGCACTGTAAATAACCCTGTACTAACGGGCCGACATAACTATTTAACCAGGTCGCGATACCGCGCTCATATTCTTTGTATTCAGTCAGAACGACTGAAGAACGCGAGACAAAAATATTTTCCGGGATGATTTCAGCAATGCGTTTTTCCGCCTCATCATCCAAATACGAAAATAACAAATTAATGGCTACTGCTTGCGGCGCTAATTTTTTTAGTTGAAGTAATAGTTCATCCAACTGCTGCTGGCTTAAAGGTTCAATCACTTCTGCGCTAGCAGATAAACGTCCACCCGTTTCAAG
>JAUVEN010000121.1 GCA_030594815.1 Gammaproteobacteria bacterium | reverse complement strand
AATACGAGACCATAACCAACTTATTAATGCTGCCCTAAATGAAGAAGACTATGACTATTCGGAGCAGTTTCCAACTACACAAGCTCTTGAAGAATTTGCATTAGCACAACATCATGGAGTACCAACAAGAATTCTTGATTGGACAGAGTCACCTTTAATCGCATGTTTTTTTGCAGCTTTAGGTGCTTCTAGCATTACAAAAGAAGAACACCGAGTAAAGTCAGAACATATAGCTGTTAATTGCTACAATACTCATTATTTTTCCAAATCTGATGAGATATTAAAGGTCAATTCACCTCGGCATAGAAATAATTTTTTGCGTTTACAGCAAGGTGTATTCACCCTAATACCAAATGCAAACTCTTACTTTTTAGAGAATGAAACTTGGCCATGTGTTGAAGATATTGTAGAAAACACAAAAGAAATAGATGGGGCATTAAAGAAATATTATCTTCCATCATCAGAAGCAGATAATTTATTAAGAATATTATATGACTACGGAATATCCACACACCAACTTATGCCAACGCTTGACAATATTGCAAGATCACACTCTTATGCATCACATTTATTTAAATAAAAAATATACACATAACAAGACAATCAAGTTCGCACGTAAAAAGCACGTGCTTGGACGCGGCAAAAGACGCCGCGCCACTTATTTATAACGTTATATCCTTAATGGAGTTGTTTATAACTCATTAATTGAATCATATAAATAATGCTGCCAGGGTTTAAATAAACCATACAATGGTAAAAGCTGTAATAAATTATTCAAAGTAACATTGAAACCTACCGAGGTTTAATATGAGAAGAATATTATTAGTTATTTCTTTTTTTATGTTTTCTGGCTTATGTGTTGGAGAGACTCTAATGAATCAAGAATCGATGGAAAAAATTATTAAGAGTTTGGCGTTAAAGTCCGAGGGTGGAAAGGGCATTGTAGAATTCAACTTTAGCAATATTAAAATGTATTTAATGTCAGATGTTAAGTATGACCGAATGCGTATCATTGCACCCATTATAAAATACAAGAAATTATCGTTACTACAGGTGGATGCTGTTCTTGAATCTAATTTCCACAAATCATTGGATGCCCGTTACGCTGTGAGTGAGGGTGTTTTGTATTCGGCTTATATTCATCCACTTTCAGAATTAAGTGAAAATCAAATTAAAACTGCGGTGCAACAGGTAGCAAATTTAGCTTTATCCTTTGGTGAGGAATACTCTAGTGGAATGTTAACTTATGGTGACAAACACTAAATAATATTTAACGCTTGCTTTCTAAACTTGCATCTAAGTTTAAGTCATCACAAAAAGTTATAAATTCATCTCGCAGTTCACGCACTGAATTATCAGCAGGAACACTGATAATCATGTCTAATGAAAACATAGGCGTACCTGTATGTGCTGCAGGATAGGTATTGGTATCGATTTCTTCTATATTTAAATTACGGCTTGATAGAAAATCTGAAATATTGTGAACAATGCCTGGGTGATCCATTGATACGACCGTTATTTGGTAGGGCAGGCGTTTTTGATCTGATTCTTGAGACTGGGTTTCTTTTGCAATTAAGGTTAAGTTTAATTTTTCACCTGTTGCTTCAAGTTTAGATATTATATTGTCAATGCATTCCTGAGTGCCGATTACCAGTAGCATCATGGCAAACTCACCACCTAAAACGGTCATCCGACTTTCAGTGATATTTCCACCTTGATCAAGAATTTCTTTTGAAAGTTCATTCACGATACCGGGTTTATCGTTGCCTAATGCAGAGATTACTAAGTTTTTTGACATGGTTAATACCTATACTTGGATATACTATGTCTATAATAGATAAGAAAGTAGTTAGAATCTATAAATTTATTATTAATTTGAAGGTATAAATGGAATATACGATAGTCATTTATGGCGTGATATTTTGTCTTGCCTGGTGGTATATGTATGGCGTAATTTTCAAAACCATATTTACCCTGAAAGAGTTAGGTAATATTGACATCACTGAGCCAGATGAATGGCCTACCCTGAATGTTGTTATTGCTGCTTGTAATGAAGAAGAGGGAATTGAAGAGGCTATTCAGAGTTTACTGTTACAAGATTATCCGAATTTAAAAATCGTATTAGTTAATGACAGGTCAACTGACAATACCGGTGACATTGTCGATAAGCTTGCGGCAGATGAAAGAATTAAATCTATTCATATTAAAGAGTTGCCTGAAAACTGGTTGGGTAAAGTACATGCGCAATCTGTTGCTCTAGATGAAGTTGATGGTGAATGGGTATTGTTCACCGATGCAGATATTAATTTTCAACCGGGCGCGCTGAAAAAAGCAATTGCTTATGTATTGTATAAAGATGCCGATCATCTTGCCTTGCTGCCTGCAGTTGTGACCTCGACTTATTGGTTAGAAGTTATTATTCGAACTTTTGGCTTAATGTTTTTATATACCACTCGCGTACATGAATTAGAAAAAGCAGATACACAAGCCTTTATCGGGGTGGGTGCATTTAACCTGGTTAAAAAATCCATACTGGATAAGTCAAAAGGCATTAAATGGCTTCGCATGGAAGTGGCTGATGATGTAGGGATGGGCTTGCTCATTAAACGTGCGGGTGGAAAAAGTGCATTTGCAATGGCGCAGAAGTTACTGTCTGTTTCATGGTATCCCTCGATTCCTGCAATGTTTGTCGGCCTGGAAAAAAATCTCTTTGGTGCGGGTGCGCATTATCAAATTACACGATTATTAGTACTGGTGGGGCTGCTTTGGCTGTTTGTATTTGCGCCTTTTGTTGTCCTGGCAGTGTCGACACCGGGATGGTTGGATATATTGGCTTTTCTAACATTATTATGGATTCCTGTAATGATGATGACGTTAAAAGTCAGTTCAGGTAAAGGGATGAGTGTTGGGTTATTTATACCTGTTGGTCAGATTATTATTTCATTAATGATGTTATGGTCCGGAATGATGTGTGTATTACGTGGTGGAATAATCTGGCGAGGAACTTTATATACTAATAAGCAACTAAAGAAATATCAGAAAATTAAATTCTAAAGGGCGGGTGTTGCGTGGTAAAGCAGATAGATATTTTTGGCAAAAAAGTAAGTGTTTCATTAAGTAATGCCGCTGTTAAAGCGTTGTCTCACCGCGACAACCCTCTTATTGCAGAGATGGAGTTGTACTTTAGTTGTTTGATCCGCAAACAAGTCCGTTTTAAAGATAATATGGAGGGTGATTTAGTCAATGTTGTTGATCAACTGTCGGTTCGATTTCGTCCCGTTATGACCAAAAGTTGTGGCATTGATTACGAAGGTGATGAGCCCCCATTGGAAGATTTTCCTATCAAAAAACCAGAAGCCTTTGTTCCTCATTGGTTAAAAATTGACTTTAAAAAAGACAAATGGATTGGTGAATTTGGTTTTTGATGTTTTTGTCATTGCGAGTGGAACGAAGCAATCTCCAGTTTTAGTGCTGTACTCATGAGATTACTTCGTTGCACTCGCAATGACAGGATAAGATAAGAGTACCTTTCTGCCAAATCTGGTAAACTTCTGCCATGCTCAAGTTTACTAATTTATCCCTGCGCCGCGGTCCTCGCGAATTGCTCCACGACGTTAATATAACTATTCATAATGGCCAAAAGGTTGGTATTACCGGCAGTAATGGTGTTGGAAAATCGAGTGTATTTGCTTTAATACTTGGTCATTTGCATGCAGATGCGGGAGATATCTTTATACCTAAAAACCTGGTTATGGCTCACGTAGCACAAGAAACGCCTGCGCTTGATACAACTGCGATTGAGTATGTTTTAGACGGTGATATCCAGTTACGAAAACTTGAACAAGATATAAAAAAAGCAGAAGAAAATAATCAGGGTGAGACGCTGGCGCATCTTTACTCAGAGATGGAAGCGATTGATGGTTACACCGCAAATAGCCGTGCTGCTACTTTATTAAGTGGCCTGGGTTTCTCAACCGAACAAGAAGACTTTGAGGTTAAGCAGTTTTCAGGTGGCTGGCGTATGCGCTTAAATCTTGCTCAGGCATTAATGTGTCGATCAGATATCCTTTTGCTGGATGAACCTACAAACCACCTGGATTTAGATGCAGTTATTTGGCTGGAAGCATGGTTAAAAAACTATAAAGGCACGTTGTTATTAATTTCTCATGACCGGGATTTCCTTGACAATGTTGCCGATCAAATAGCACACATTGAACACCAGGGTATTACTCTGTATAGCGGAAACTATTCTGCATTCGAAGTTCGTCGTGCAGAATATTTAGCTACGCAACAATCGGCTTACGAGAAACAACAGCGTGAAGTGCAACACATGCAAAAATTTGTGGAACGCTTTAAAGCGAAGGCGACTAAAGCAAAACAGGCACAAAGCAGAGTTAAGGCGTTAGAGCGAATGGAATTGATTGCGCCAGCTCATGTGGATTCGCCGTTTAACTTTAAATTCCGTCATGCAGATAAAATGCCTAATCCATTGGTTACATTAGTTGATACTTCGATTGGTTATAATAATCAGGCGCTTTTATCAAAAGTTAAATTAACTATTCATCCGGGGGATCGTATTGGTTTGCTTGGCCACAATGGTGCAGGTAAATCGACCTTAATTAAATTATTGTCGGGTGAACTTGATATTTTAGATGGTAAACATATCCCGGCAAAAGAATTAAACATTGGATACTTTGCTCAGCACCAACTTGAACAACTTGATTTTGAAGCAAGTCCTTTATTACATTTGCAGCGTATTGATTCAAAGGCAACAGAAAGTGATTTACGTAAGTACTTAGGTGGTTTTGCTTTTAATAATGATATGGCAACTGATCCAGTCGCTCCATTATCTGGCGGTGAAAAAGCACGTTTAGTATTAGCATTGGTTGTTTATCAAAAACCAAACTTATTATTACTTGATGAACCAACCAACCATCTTGATTTAGAAATGCGTCATGCATTAACTATTGCGATGCAAGAATTTGAAGGCGCAATGATTATTGTCTCGCATGATCGGCATTTACTAAGAACGGTTACAGATAACTTTCTTTTAGTTGCAAATGGGCGAGTAGTAGAGTTTGATGGCAGCCTGGAAGATTATCGGGCCTGGCTTAGTGAGCAGGCTAAATCAGTAGTGGCGTCAGCGGGTAATATAACTGAAGAAATATCAGCAGGCAGTGGCGATGGGCAAAATAAAAAGCAACTAAGACAACAATCGGCTGAAAAACGTAAGCTATTAAAACCACTGCAAAATAAATTAAAGAAACTTGAAAAACAAATGGAAGAGTTAACCTCAAGTAAAGAGTCACTGGAAGAGAAGTTAGCAGATAATGATATATACAGTGAGGCTAATAAAGATACTTTAAAATCAATATTAGAAGAGCAAGGTCTGGTTGATAATAATTTACAACAGGTTGAAATGGACTGGCTTGAAGTGAGTGAAGAACTTGAAAGTGCGTAATAAATAGATTAATAATGAATAGGAAAGAATAATGGCTATACAAATAGATGATCCGAATAGTAAAAGTGATCAAAAAGACTTTGCTCTTTTTGCATTAGGGTTTCGTCCCTTTTTTCTTTTCGCCGCTTTTTCAGCTTTTTCTCTTATTGCCTTATGGCTTTTTGAATTATCAGGGAAAATAACAATTTCAGGATATTACACACCAACAGGTTGGCATGCTCATGAAATGTTATTTGGTTATACCGTTGCGGTCATAGCAGGGTTTTTATTAACCGCTGCAGGTAACTGGACAGGTATGAAAATGATTAACGGTAAACAACTGGCTTTGTTATCTGTTGTCTTCCTGTTAGGCCGGTTCGCTCCTTTTATACCCGAACTTCCTTATTGGGTTATAGCTGCACTTGATCTTGCCTTTTTACCTTTAGTGGCTCTTTTAATTGCTATACCTGTTTTTAAGGTAAAACAATGGTCTAATTTTGTTTTTGTCCCTCTTATACTGGCCATGGCAGCGGCAAACTTAATGGTTCACTTGAGTGCACTGAATATCATTGATAGTTCAATTGTGACCGGCAGCCGATTAATGATTTATCTGGTTATATTAATAATCGTTATTATGGGTGGTCGTGTTATCCCCTTTTTTACCGAACGTGGGGTAGTTGGTGTAACGACTAAAAAATGGATTTGGATAGAGCGTTTATCATCTCTTAGTGTGATCTTAATGGTATTAGGAGAAATGTTTTTTTCAGATAATGTAGTAATTGGCTATTTAGCCATGTTTGCTGCCATCACTAATTTTATTCGTGTTGCAGGTTGGTATTCAAATAAAATTTGGAATGTTCCTCTAGTCTGGATCCTACAGATTGCCTATCTCTGGATTGTATTTGGTTTTGTTATTAAGGGCTGGGTAATATTTAATATCAATGAAAGTCTATTTGCCTTTCATGCCTTTACAGTGGGTGGCATAGGGATTATGACTCTGGGTATGATGGCTCGCGTTAGTATTGGGCATACCGGTAGAGATATGGTACTAAGTGGTTGGATGACTTTAGCGTTCATTTTAATCAACATCTCGGCAATAACTCGAGTCATTATACCAATGATTTGGCCTCATTCTTATTTATTCTTTATACAGCTTTCAGGTTGGTTGTGGGTATCCGCTTTTATTATTTTCTTCTTGGTCTATACTCCTATGTGGATCAGACCTCGAATAGATGGCCGACCAGGCTAATT
>JAUVEN010000139.1 GCA_030594815.1 Gammaproteobacteria bacterium | reverse complement strand
CCTGTTACCAGAGTTTAATGGCCGTTTGGTTAAGCCGCTCGGTGTTATTGATCAGTTTATTTATGCTTGCGGTTTTATTGATTGATAAGCCAGAGTGGGGGACTTATACCCCGAGTATGATTTTATCTGCAATGGCAGTGGTTTATGTCGTTTCCCGTTTTACTTACATCCCAATTCCACATTTTGAGTTTTTTAAATTATTACCTGCTAGCAGGCGTTTACCTTTTTCTGTTCAGCTGGGTTTAACCTTACCAGCCTGCACCTTACCACTGGTTATTGTTACGGCAGGAATGGCGGTTACGGTTGGATCATTCAGTTTTGCAGCATTAGCCGGATTTTTATTTGCTAGTCTTTTCACCCTGCCGATGGTGATAGCTTCTTATAAAGGCGTACATGATGATGCTAAACAATTATTAAATCATGCAGCAAAAGGTAGTCCTTATTTAACCGCTGTTTTAATGATTGGAACTGCCATTGCTTTATTGATCCCTGCCCTGGACATAAATGCAGTGACACTTAAAGAAACATTACAAACACAAAGCTGGGCAGGGATTGGTATTGCGTTTCTTGCTGGCTTTATTTTTAGTTTTAATCCTGTTTCATTTGCATCTGTGCCGGTCATGCTTGCTTATGTGACGAAAGCGCATGAAGAAAAACGTGCCTTATTAATGGGCGGCGCATTTGTCCTGGGTATGCTGGTTACACATGCCACACTTGGTATCGCTGCTGCTTTAGGTGGTGAGTGGGTGAAAGGTATTATGGGGCGACAATGGGGCTTATTACTTGGACCTTTGCTAATTGTGATGGGATTAATGTGGGCAGGGTTACTTAATATTCGCTTACCCTGGTTTGGTGTCAGAGGCCGTAAAGTCACTGGAATAGGGGGCGCCTTTTTATTAGGTATTCCTTTTTCTGTTGCCGTCTGTCCATTTTGTACTCCGGCATTACTGGTGACCTTAACGGCGAGTGCAGCGATTGGTTCTGTCAGCTTCGGTTTTTCCTTGTTACTTGCGTTTGCAATGGGCCGCAGTATTCCTATTATGTTAGGTGCATGGAGTATGGGCTGGCTGGAGTCATTGCAGATGTTAACGCGTTATCAAAAATACGTGGAAGTATTTGCGGGCATAGTTTTAGTTTTAACCGGTTTGTATTTGCTGAATGAATATTTATATATTATTGAGTATTAAAAAATGAGTCTTTATCGAATTGGTGATGTAACTAAAAAATTGGTTTAACGGCAGACACCCTGCGTTATTATGAAAAAATAAAACTCCTGCCTAAAGTGTCACGTAATACATCGGGTATCCGGGAATATGATGATAAAGATATTTCTCGTTTAAAATTTATTCATCGTGCACAAAAGATGAACTTTAGTTTGTCTGAGATTAGTGATCTTTTAAAAATGCGCGAAAACCCACAAAAGGTTCGCGATGAAGTCCGGCAGCTAACCGCAGATAAACTGCTGGAGGTTGATGAGCATCTGCAATCACTAACAACGTTACGCAGTGAATTACAATTATTATTAAATCTTTGCCAGGGCTCGAAAGAGGGCTGTCCGATTATTGAAGGTTTGGATGAGGTTGAATAAATTATTTATACAACAAAGTTGATGGTGGAGCTACTGCATCCTTGCAGCACCCCTTATCCAAATCCTTGAGGGATAAGTTAAAGCAGTTTTACCATTTAGGGGTAAGTGAAAAAAATGCTTCAACGGCAAAAGTATATCTTCCGTACCACGGTACAGAGTCAATTAAAAATACGCAAAACCACAATAATTACCCTAAAAGCATGAGTGCTGGTTTAAGCAAATTTTAAGGATTAATAAAGTAAGGATATTATTACCCCATAAAAACAATAAGTTAGCTTGAGAAAGAGGTTTTTTGTTTAAGAATGAAAAATTGTTAGGTAGTAATTTAGTATATGCTAAATAGGAGTTTTACAAATTTTTACAGTTGTGGGAACTAAGTGGAAAATTTGTTGCCATACTTGTAGTGAGCACGACATATAGAATATTAGTTTAGTTCTTTATGTTCTCCCTTCCCAATAGTTAGGTTATTTTAGGGGTACCGATTGGTACCCCATTTTTTTATCTGAAGACTATATTTTTAATTCGTTTTCCATTTGCTCAATGGTGATATGACGAACATCTTTACCTTTAACAAGGTAGATAACATATTCACAAATATTTTTTGCATGATCACCAATACGTTCAATTGCACGAGCAGCCCACATGATATCCAGCATTTGTGAAATTTTACGTGGGTCTTCCATCATAAAGGTTAAACACTGACGCATCAAACCATCGTATTCCTGATCGACTTGTTCATCTTGTTTGCTCACTTTAATTGCCATTTCAACATCACTACGGGCAAAAGCATCCAGTGCACCATGAACCATCTTGGCAACATGTTCACCCATGTTTTGTAACTCATGATAATTATTTTTAGGGCGTTCAACTTCGGCTAAACGTGATCCCATACGAGCGACACGCTCGGCTTGATCACCGATACGTTCAAGATCAGTAATGGTTTTAATAACCGCAATGACCAGTCTTAAGTCTGTTGCTGCAGGTTGGCGACGAGCAATAATGTGAGTACATTCCTCATCTATACTAACTTCAGCTTTGTTGACTTCAACGTCACGGCTAATAACCGCTTCTGCAAGTGAGACATTACCATCAACCAGTGATTGTGTTGCATTTCGAATCTGTTCTTCAACCAGACCACCCATAGCCAGTACATGGCTGCGAATTTCTTCCAGTTCTGAATTAAACTGCTGTGATATATGGAGTCCGCTGTTATTTTTGCTCATTATAGTTCCTTTCCTTTATTTAACCGTAACGCCCTGTAATGTAATCTTCAGTTTGTTTCTTACCTGGATTAGTAAAGATCTTATCGGTATCTCCAAACTCGATCATCTCACCCATATACATAAATGCAGTATAGTCTGAAACACGGGCGGCTTGCTGCATGTTGTGTGTAACTATAACTATAGTATAGCGATCTTTAAGTTCACTAATCAGTTCTTCAATTTTTAATGTTGAAATAGGATCTAACGCTGAAGCAGGTTCATCGAGTAATAAAACTTCAGGTTCAATCGCAATTGCACGAGCAATAACGACACGTTGTTGCTGTCCACCGGATAAGCCTAACGCGCTATCATGTAAGCGGTCTTTAACCTCATCCCACAGTGCTGCGCCACGTAAAGATTTTTCAACAATTTCATCGATAGTTCTACGGCTTTTAATTCCCTGCAGGCGCAAACCATAGGCTACGTTTTCATAAATTGATTTTGGAAAAGGATTGGGTTTCTGGAATACCATACCAACACGACGACGTAATTCAGACACATCAACATTTTTATCGTAAATGTTACTGTTATCAATGAGAACATTACCCTCGATACTGCAACCATCGACTAAATCATTCATGCGGTTAAAACAACGGAGTAAAGTTGATTTACCACAACCACTCGGGCCGATAAAGGCAGAGACTTTTTTCTCAGGTATCGCCAGATTGATATCATGCAGTGCACGCTTTTCGCCATAGTAAAGATTGAGATTATCTGTTGTTATACAGATAGTCTCATCGGCTAAAGTATTTGAACGCTGTTTACGACCAAGCGCGCTCATATTAATACCATGACTTTTTGTTGTAGTTGTTTCTGTACTCATATTTATTTCCAGCAATAAAACAAATTAAATGTTATTGTTTTGTAGGTTCGAATTCATTCGAACCTACACGATGTAAATAACTTCGTTATTATTTAAAACTTCTAACTTTCTACCGCGCGATACTGTTCACGTAAACGATTGCGAATATAAATTGCTGATAAGTTAAGTAAAACAATAACACCAATTAATAAAAACGCAGTGGCATAAACTAATGGACGCGCAGCTTCAACATTTGGGCTTTGAAAGCCAACATCATAGATGTGAAAACCTAAATGCATAAATTTACGTTCCAGATGAAAAAACGGTGCGTTCATATCAAGTGGTAACGAGGGTGCTAGTTTAACAACACCTACTAACATCAATGGTGCTACTTCACCGGCAGCACGTGCAATAGCGAGAATCATGCCTGTCATCATTGACGGTGTGGCCATAGGTAAAACTGTACGCCATAAAGTTTCTGCTTTTGTCGCCCCTAATGCCAGGCTACCTTCACGTATCGCTCTTGGAATACGTGATAAGCCTTCTTCTGTTGCAACGATAACAACCGGTACGGTTAAAATAGCGAGTGTTAATGAAGACCATAAAATTCCCGGAGTACCAAAGGTAGGAGAGGGTAAGGCTTCTGCATAAAAGAGTTGGTCAATATTGCCGCCAAGGAAATAAATAAAGAAACCTAAACCAAATACACCGTAAACAATTGAAGGTACACCCGCAAGATTATTTACCGCGATTCGAATAATGCGAGTAACCGCACCTTGCTTCGCATATTCACGTAAATAAACGGCTGCGATAACACCAAAGGGAGTAACCAGCACCGACATTAATAAAACCATCATAACAGTACCGAAGATGGCGGGAAAAATACCGCCTTCAGTATTCGCTTCACGCGGGTCATCAAATATAAACTCACCAACTTTTTGAAAATAGAGCACTATTTTTTCAAAAAGATTAAGTGCATTAGGTTGATAAGCGCGAACAATTTTAGCCAGCGGTATTTCTATTACCTTGCCACTCATTGTTTCAGCGCTAATTTTCCCTTGATTAAACTGGCTGTAAAGCTCTTCTAAATTTTTTGCTAAAACAGCATATTCCTTATCCAGTTGCTCGCGGCGAGTTGTAAGTTTGGCTAAGTTTTCGGTAGTATCTTCTTTATCTAATTCAAGACGACGTTTAGCTAAACGCAATTTTTCCATTTTGTAGTTAATACTACCTATGTCACCTTTTTCAATATCTCGAATTTCCTGATAAAGAGCTTCGGTGCGTTGCAAACGTTTTTCAAGTTCTGGCCAGGCATCAGCTCCGCTGGCGATGATCTTTCCATTATTAGAAATCGTTTTAAGATAACCATAAAAATTGCCCCATTCACGACGTTCTAATACGATAATATCTTCAGGGTATTTTTTT
>JAUVEN010000040.1 GCA_030594815.1 Gammaproteobacteria bacterium | reverse complement strand
CCGACATGTTGAAGATGTCGTTAAACGTATTGCTTTAGCACGTTTTGATGTGGCCTTTAATTTTAAACATAATCAACGTCAGGTATTTTCTTTACCTGTTGCCACATCAGATGAAAATAAACTTCAACGTTTAACGCGTTTGATTAATAAAGAGTTTATTCAAGCCGCGGTACAACTTAATTTTGAGAATGCAGGTTTGAAATTATCTGGTTGGTTAGCCACGGGTGAATATTCACGCAGCCAGTCTGACATGCAATATTTTTTTGTTAATGGTCGTATGATTCGTGACAAAGTCATTACGCATGCGGTACGTCAGGCTTTTCAGGAAACACTCTATCCAGGCAGATTTCCTGTATATGTATTACATCTTGAAATGGATGCCGAACAAGTGGATGTTAATGTGCACCCGACAAAACATGAAGTGCGTTTTCGGCAAGGTCGATTAATTCATGATTTTCTGTTTTATAGTCTGCGTGAAGCTTTATCTCAGGAAGTTGGTGTTAAATCAGAAGGTGGTTTTAAAACTGCAGACAAAGGATTTAATGTCCATTCATCTTCATTTAATGCTGGTGCTTTCCAGTCACAGCATACTCATGTTTCTGAAGCTTCTGCCGCCTATTCATCTTCACCTTATCAAAACCTAACAAATAAAGAAGATATAGGTAAACCATTAGGTCTGGCAATTGCTAAGTTGAAAAATGATTATTTATTGGCGCAAAATAAGGAAGGCTTATTAGTCTTACAGTTAAAACAAGCCAGGGAAACTTTAGTTCGACATCAAATTGATAATGCTTTGTCGACTCAAAGCACACTGATTTCAAAGCCCGTTCTTATTCCCTTCAATGTGAGTTTAAAAGCAAATGCTCAGAGTTGGTTAAAGAAACACGAGACTGATTTACAGCAACTTGGTTTTGAGCTGGCTGTATTAGGTGAGAATGAATTGATGGTGCGACAAGTGCCGGCAATGTTAAATGCAACAGATATAAAATTAAGTATTGAGCAGTTTATTAATGATGTATTAAATAGTGAAGCAGACTTTGTTCATGCACTAATTAAAATTATTGTTAACGATGATTTTAGTAATAATCCAATAGACTGGAATACATTGTTACGGGAAATAGAAGAGTGTGGTTTAGCTATGTTCGAGAATTGTTACCATCAAATTTCAGATAAAGATTTATCGGGTTGGTTTAAAAAATAAATGCCAGCTTCTTTACCAAAAGCAATAACCTTAATGGGCCCCACTGCCTCAGGTAAAACAGATCTCGCAATTTTTTTGACTGAATATTTTCCGGTCGATATTATTAGCGTTGATTCCGCCATGGTTTATCGTGGCTTGAATATTGGTTCTGCCAAACCCTGCGATGAAGAGCTGGCAAAAACACCGCATCGATTAATTGATGTGGTTGATCCTTTAGAAATTTATTCGGCAGCAAGATTTCGCAACGATGCATTAAAAGAAATGGCAAAAATTACTGCCGCAGGTCGTATTCCTTTATTAGTGGGCGGCACTATGTTGTATTTCCGAGCCCTGTTGCAAGGTTTGTCCGAATTACCCGCAGCAGATGAAGCCGTCCGGGAACGGCTGGAACAGCAAGCAGCAGAATTAGGGTGGGAAAGAATGCACCAACGACTCACAGAAGTCGATCCTGAAGCCGGAGCACGTATTCACCCAAATGACCCACAGCGAATTGGACGAGCCCTGGAAGTCTATGAAATCACCGGCAAACCTATGAGCCAGTTACAAAAAGAACAAAAAGCGGAACCTTTAGCCTATAAAGTACTCAAACTTGCGTTAATGCCTTCTGATCGTGCTGTTTTACATCAACGAATTGAAAAACGCTTTAAGCAAATGCTGGAGCAGGGTCTAATCGACGAAGTAAAAACCTTGCAAGGTAGAGGGGATTTAAATGAGGATTTACCTGCCATTAGAGCGGTGGGATATCGTCAGGTATGGGACTATCTTCTCGATAGAATAGACTATACTGAAATGGAACAAAGAGGTGTCATTGCCACACGCCAGCTGGCGAAAAGACAATTTACCTGGTTGCGTTCGGAAAAAGATTTGATCGCATACGACTCGAGTCAGGATTCAATGCAACAAATTCAGGAAAGTGTCTTGAAAACGGTTCAAACGTACCTATCTAGTAGGTAACTAGTAGCGGACAATTTTTGTTAGCGGTCGTTAGACGACTTTTAGGTCAACGATGTTACGGCGTGTGTTAGATATAGTGTGAAATTTTTTGATTTCGCCTATCAATAATAACAACAAATATTTGGAGATAATAATTATGAGTAGAGGTCAATCTCTGCAAGATCCATTTCTTAATGCCTTGCGTAAAGAACGTATTCCAGTATCTATCTTCCTGATCAATGGTATTAAACTTCAGGGCCAGATTGAATCTTTTGATCAGTTTGTCGTGCTGCTGAGAAACACAGTAAGCCAAATGGTTTACAAACACGCTATTTCGACCGTTGTTCCAGCTCGTAACATTAAAATGCCTATTACCACTGAAGAAGGTAGTAAAGATACGGAAAGTCAGGGTGGCAATGTTTAATTGTTCTAATGTTTCATTGGTATCTTTAGAGGGTATTTTGGTTGTTTGAACGTCCTCAAGGGGGTGAACGCGCGGTTCTGGTTCATCTCAATTTGCATACCGGATTCGATGAAGAATCTCTCGAAGAATTTAAGGAACTTACGGTTTCTTCTGGTGCTGAACCTGTTGCCGTTGTAACAGGTTCACGTACTGTGCCGCATCCACGATATTTTGTCGGTACCGGTAAAGCAGAAGAAATAAAAGAGGTTGTTTTAGAAAACGAAGCCGATGTGGTGTTATTCGACCATGACTTATCTCCCGTTCAGGAACGAAATCTTGAAGCATTACTCCAGTGTCAGGTGCTGGATCGTACCGGTCTCATTTTAGATATTTTTGCCCAACGTGCGCGTAGTCACGAAGGACAGCTTCAGGTTGAATTAGCGCAATTACGTCATTTGTCCACCCGATTGGTTCGTGGTTGGACCCATCTAGAACGTCAAAAGGGTGGTATCGGCCTACGTGGTCCGGGTGAAACTCAGTTGGAAACCGATCGTCGCTTAATTGGTCATCGAATTCGTACCCTGAAAAGCCGTTTGGAAAAAGTACAACGTCAGCGAGAGCAGGGCAGGCGAGCACGTAAAAAGGCCGAAGTACCGACTGTTTCTTTAGTTGGATACACCAATGCGGGTAAATCAACACTCTTTAATAACTTAACCAATGCCAAGGTTTATGCTGCAGATCAGCTTTTTGCAACGCTGGATCCAACGCTTAGGCGGATTAAACTACCTGCAGGCTTCCCCGTGGTATTGGCAGATACTGTAGGATTCATTCGTCAGCTACCTCATGATCTGGTTGCCGCTTTCCGCTCGACATTAAAAGAAACTCAGGATGCCGATTTACTGTTGCATGTGGTTGATGCATCAAGTGATGAAAGAGAAGATAACATGGATCAGGTTAACCTGGTTCTGGATGAAATTGGCGCTGAAAATCGGCCACAATTGTTGGTATATAACAAAATCGATTTACTGGATGGTGTTTCTCCCCGTATTGATCGGGATGAAGCGGGCATACCAATACGCGTTTGGGTCTCGGCCTTAACGGGTGAGGGACTGGATTTACTCCATGAAGCACTGGCCGAACGGGTGAGTACAGATATGATTCACCACACCCTTTCAATACCTGCGTCAGCAGGAAAATTGCATGCGCGTTTATTTGAAGCGGGGGCGGTCAATGAAGATGAAATCCAGGAAACTGGCGGTTGGATGATGAATGTCACCTTAAGACGTGCTGATTGGGACAGTTTGGTCAAATATGAAGCTGTTGATCAGTATATCGTTGATAATCAAGCCTCTCTCCAGCTTGCGGCAGAAGCCCAAGCCCAATAGAATGTCACCCTTTGTGTGACATATACAATTAACCTAATTTATAGCAAATAAACGAGCATAAAAATGTCGAAAGAAGAGATATCAAAATTGAATCAGCCAAACCAGGAAATGGCCTGGAATGAGCCTGGCGGTGGTGGCAATGGGTCAAAAGATCCCTGGGGAAACAAGAGCAACAAGCAGGATGGTCCACCTGATTTAGATGAAGTATTTAAAAAACTAAATGAGAAAGTAACCAGCATATTTGGTGGTAAAGGCGGAAAATCTGGCGGCAGCAGTTCTTCAGCTGGTGGAGCCAAAGGTCTGGGTTTTGTTGCTGTTATCCTGCTGGTACTTTGGTTCTTGTCTGGAATATATATTGTTACAGATGGTACGCAAGGGGTTATTTTACAGTTTGGTAAATTTAACAAAACCACTGATCCTGGTCCACATTGGTATCCGCGTTTTGTTCAAAGTGTTGATATTGTTGAGGTAGATAAAAGCAGAAGTATTCGTGTAGGTGTAACAACAGAAGAAGCATTAATGTTAACAAGTGATGAAAATATTGTTGATGTTAAATTCGAAGTTCAATACAAGGTTAAGGACGCAAAAAATTATTTATTCAGTGTTGTTGATCCTGACACTACGATCAAAACTGCCACAGAAAGTGCCTTGAGAGAAATAGTGGGCACCAATGAAATGAATTATGTTTTGGAACGTAATGATGTTGCCGATCAGACTGGCAAGCTGTTACAAATTATTCTCGATCGCTATAACACCGGATTGTTAGTTGAAGCGGTCAATCTGGATTACTCCGATGCGCCTGAAGAAGTTAAGCCAGCATTTAATGATGTGAATAGTGCAGAGCAAGATAGAGATCGTTTCATACAAGAAGCAGAAAAATATCAAAATCAGGTATTACCTATTGCACGTGGTGAAGCGGCACGTATTGAGCAAGAAGCCGAAGCTTATAAAGCAGGAAAAATTGCCAGAGCAAGCGGTGACGCTGATCGGTTTAAGCAAATTTTAGTTGAATACAAAAAAGCTCCTCAAGTAACCAGGGAACGTTTGTATATTGAAACGATGGAAGACGTTTTAGAGAACAACAACAAAGTTATGATTGATGTGAAAAAAGGAAATAATTTACTTTATATTCCTATTGATCAAATTATTAAACAAAAACGCACAACTGTTGATACGCAACTTAATACTAAAATTCAACAGACCGAGTCATCATCACTTAGTCAGGATGATCTGATGGGGCGCTCAAATGATCGTTTGCGTTCAAGGGAGGTTCGTTAAATGAATAATCGTCAAATATTGATCGTTATTGTCGTTGCCGCATTAGGTATGTTGCTCTCTTCTTCTTTGTTCACAGTATCAGAGCGTGAACTTGCTATTAAATTCAGACTGGGTGAAATAGTAAAATCAGATTATGAGCCAGGTCTTTATGTTCAGATTCCATTTATTAATAACGTGAAAAAATATGAAAGTCGTATTTTAACTTTAGATACACGGGCAACAGAATATTTAACTAAAGAAAAGAAAAAACTTATAGTTGATTTTTTTGCTAAGTGGCGAGTTAATAATGTTGAAAAATATTATCGTACTATGTCCAGAGGAAATATTAATACGGCTAGACAACGTATCTTTAATATTATAAATGATGGATTAAAAAGTCAGTTTAGTCAGTATGAATTAAGTGAAATGGTATCGGGTAAGCAGCGTAAAGATAAAAAATCTGAGGCGAAAAAAGACGTTAAACAAGTTGATATACGCGCTATTGTTATGGAGAACATTACCAGGCAGGCAAATGCTCAGGTTGAGAAATACGGTATTTCAATTGTAGATATTCGAATTAAACGAATTGATTTAACAACAAAGATCAGTAATGACGTTTATCGACGAATGCAATCTGAACGTCAGCAATTTGCTGCGGATATTAGAGCGCAAGGAAGGGAAGCGGCTGAACGATTAAAAGCTGGCGCTGATCGTCAGAGAACAATTATTCTGGCAAATGCATATCAGAAGGCACAGTCGTTACGAGGTACCGGTGATGCCAAGGCTTCTGAAATTTATGCAAAAGCGTATAATAAAGATCGTGAATTTTATTCTTTTTACCGTAGCTTAACAGCATATAAAAAATCATTTTCCGGTAATGGAGATTTGATGGTGCTGGAACCAACTTCTGATTTTTTCAAATACTTTAAGAAATCAAAGTAATTTAAAATACGAATGTGGGATTCAATATGGATAGCGTTTGGATTGGTGCTGGTAATAGAAGGATTAATGCCAGCGCTTAATCCAAAAGCATTCAAGCAAACAATGAGTACGATAAGAGAGTTGGATGAAGCTACTCTCCGTACAATGGGTTTAATCAGTATGTCGATCGGTGCAACCGTCGTATATTTTTTGACTCGGTAGTTTTGATTTTCGTAGGTCGGGCTTTACCTACATGGATGTAGGTAAGGGGCGTTAGCAGGAGCGATAGCTTCAGCCCGACGCGGACTAAACGAAACCACAGTACAGTAATTATGAACGACCGTTAAAAATAAAGATGAAACTGATAGTGTGTGGTTTCGTTATAGATGTCGGCCTGAAGACCGACCTACACTTAAAATATTAATAAAAATGAATAAAACAGATCGCTGGTTATTACCCGAAGGAATCGAAGAAGTCTTGCCTGAACAGGCTAAAAGACTGGAACAATTGCGTCGCATTTTACTCGATACCTATGAAAGCTGGGGCTACGAACTCGTAATGCCACCGCTAATAGAATATCTTGAATCTCTCTTAACCGGCACCGGTAACGATTTAGATTTACAAACCTTTAAATTGACCGATCAATTGACCGGACGTTTAATGGGTGTGCGTGCAGATATGACACCACAAGTAGCTCGTATAGATGCACATCAGTTAAATAGAGAAACTCCAACTCGCCTTTGTTACATGGGCACTGTTTTACATACTCGTACTGATGGCTTTGCCGGTTCACGTAGTCCATTACAAGTGGGTGCAGAATTATATGGTCATGCAGGTATTGAGAGTGACGTTGAAGTTATTTCTTTAATGCTGGAAACATTGGCAAAATCAGGGGTGGCATCACCTTTTGTCGACTTAGGTCATGTCGGTATTTATCGCGAACTGGTTAAACACGCTGGGCTAGATAAAGAGCAAGAAGCTACGTTATTTGATAGCTTGCAACGTAAGGCGAATGCTGAAATTGCAGACTACTTAAAAGACTGGAAATTAGATTCGGCAATTGCTTCTGCGATTGCTGCTCTTACCGATTTAAATGGTGATGAGTCTGTTTTAGACGAAGCAAAAACTGTATTGAAAAAAGCAGGTAAAGGCGTACTAAGTGCGTTGGATGAATTAACAAATATCGCTGAGCTGCTGAAAAAACGTTTGCCTGATGTAGAAGTGCATTATGATTTAGCCGAGTTACGAGGCTATAACTATCACACTGGAATGGTGTTTGCCGCATATGTTGCAGGACGTGGACAAGCTGTTGCACTAGGTGGCCGATATGACGATATTGGTGAGGTTTTTGGTCGGGCAAGACCTGCTACTGGTTTCAGTACGGACCTAAAAATACTGCTTTCGTTATCTGGCCATAAAAACAATCAGGTTGCAGCCATTTATGCACCCGCGGACAATGACACTGAGTTACAAAAAGCAATTATAGAGTTACGTCAGCAAGGTGAAAAAGTGATTTGCGCTTTACCTGGACAAACCTGCTCTGCAAAAGACATGGGCTGTGATCGCGATTTAGTAAAAGACGGTTCGAGTTGGAAAGTAAAATAGAAATTTTCTAGAACAGGTTTTATCCCCCCTCCCTCAGGGAGGGGGCTAGGGGGAGGGGATATTATAAATCACCCCTCCCTAACCCTCCCCTTGAAGGGGTGGGAATAAACTAAAGATTTATAAATTATTAAATAATGGGTAGTAATTATGGGTAAGAACGTCATTATTGTCGGCACTCAATGGGGTGATGAAGGCAAAGGTAAAGTCGTTGATTTACTGACTGAACGTGCAGATGCAGTTGTACGTTTTCAGGGTGGTCATAACGCAGGTCATACTTTAGTTATCGACGGCAAGAAAACCGTTTTGCATTTGATCCCATCAGGTATCTTGCGTGAAAATGTAAAGTGCATGATTGGTAATGGCGTTGTTTTAGCGCCTGATGCACTTGTTAAAGAACTGGATATGTTAAAAGAAAACGGCATTAATACAGAAGGCCGTTTATACATTAGTGAAGCCTGTACTTTAATTCTTCCCTATCATATTGCTCTTGATCAAGCGCGTGAAGTTGCTCGTGGTAAAAAAGCCATTGGTACAACCGGTCGTGGTATCGGTCCGGCATATGAAGATAAAATTTCGCGTCGTGGTTTAAAGGTTGGCGACATGTTACATCGCGAACGCTTTGCTGCACGTTTAGGTGAAGTATTGGATTATCACAACTTCGCATTAAAAAATTACTTCAAAGCACCGACTGTCGATTTCCAGGAAGTGCTGGATTATGGTTTAGAAATGGCCGAAGTTATTCGTCCTATGGTTGCTGATGTGACCGGCATGTTGCATGACATGCATGCTGACGGCAAAAACATTATGTTTGAAGGTGCACAAGGCACATTGCTTGATATTGATCATGGTACATATCCTTATGTTACCTCATCAAACCCAACCGCCGGTGGTGCACTAACCGGTACAGGTGTTGGACCAAAAGATATTGATTATGTACTGGGTATTACCAAAGCCTACACAACACGTGTTGGCGCAGGTCCTTTCCCAACAGAACTTTATGATGGCGAAGAACTCAATGATCCTATTGGTGCACATTTAGCTAAAGAAGGTCATGAGTTTGGTGCAACAACTGGACGTGCTCGTCGTTGTGGTTGGCTAGATGCAGTATGTTTACGTCGTTCTGCACAAATAAATTCTTTAACGGGTATTTGTTTAACCAAGATGGATGTACTTGATGGCATAGAAACACTGCGTATTGCAGTCGGTTACGATCATGATGGTACAGAAGTTGATGCGCCACCCATTGGTGCTGATGCATATGAAGAGTGTGTACCAAAATACATTGAAATGCCGGGATGGACAGAAAGTACAGTTGGTGTGCAAAACTACGACGATTTACCTGAAAATGCCAAAGCTTATATCAAGAAAATTGAAGAAGTAGTAGGTGTGCCAGTAGACATCATCTCAACGGGGCCAGATCGCGTTGATACCATGGTCTTGAGACATCCTTACGATTAAATCATAAATCCTACTAAAAAAACCTGTTTTTTAACAGGTTTTTTTATGTGTGAATTCTGTCGCAGCATGGCAATGGCTCGTTAAATATTGAATTTATATGGATGTTATTTTATTGTGTATTATAGTAGGGTTAATCCTTGAAACTTTTAATATCCGATGCTGAACATTAAGCTTTGCTGTCTCCCTCCATGCAGAGCTAAAGTTATTATTGGCATTTTTCGCAAAGGAACTGAATAAATTTTTTGATGGAAATAAAGCATGCCACATGTTTATAACAAATATTCAATGAGAAACTTTATGTATCAATTAGAAAGACCGACAAGCAATAAAAATCATTTGATTTTTCAGGTTATAACTTTGATATTTGTTCTGTTTTTTGTGTTGTTTACTAACACTAGAGCGGCTGAAAAAGAACTCACTATTCTAAATTGGTCTGAATATTTTTTACCAGACATGATTAAAGCATTTGAGAAAAAATATAAATCTAAGGTAATAGAAGTTTATTTTGAATCAGATGATGCCCGCGACAAAATTTTGCTCGATACAGGTGGGAAAGGTTTCGATCTTATTTTGGTGAATGGTGCCATATTTAAAAGCTACAAGAAACGTGGCTGGTTACAACCCATTAATTCAAAATCAATACCAAATCTTCGCCACATGGAAAAACGTTGGCTTAATATTTTTGAACCTGCGGTAGGTTATTCAGTCCCCTATTTTTGGGGGACCTTAGGAATAGCATATCGAAAGGACCTTGTTTCAAAACCGATCACGAGCTGGAAGCAATTATTTAACCCTGGTAAAGAATTACAGGGGAAAATATTAATGGTTAAATCGTCTCGTGACTTAATTGGGATGGGGTTAAAATCACTTGGATATTCTTCTAATAGTGAAAGCAAGAAAGAATTGGCAGAAGTTGAAAAGTTGCTAATGCGTCATAAGCCTCACGTTGCACGTTTTGGTTATATTACTTTAGAAAAATCTTCTGGTTTGGTTACCGGTGAAATTACTGCTGCTACAGTCTATGGTGGTGATGCTTTAAATGTTGCTGAACATAATAAAAATATCACCTATGTTGTTCCAGAAGAAGGTGGTCATATATGGATTGATTATTTTGCCCTCTCGGCCTCAGCAGCAAATAAACCACTGGCTATAAAATTTTTAAACTTTATAAACCAGCCGAAGTGGGCTGCAAAAAATGCAGAAGAAATGTATTTGGCAACGCCAAATAAAACCGCAAAAAAACATATAAGCAAAGTTCATTTAAATAATTCAACAATTTATCCCTCTGAAAAATCGTTAAAAAACTCAGAATTACTTAACGAGCTGTCACCAAGAACAAATAGACTAAGGGCAAAAATATTTCTTAATTACACTAAGTGATTAATGACAAATTTCTAGTATGAATCTAAGAAATAAAACCATTGCTTTACTTGTACCTTTAATTGTTATTCCAACTTTAACGGTTGGCTTTGTTTCTTTTAATAAATTACACAAAACAGAAGAAACCCGATTAACGACATATGTAGTTTCTTTACTCGATCAGATTTCTCGTCATACAAAAAGTGATGTGCGTGTTGCAAAGGCTAACCTTGATATTCTTACAGAGCATACGCTGCTAAAAAAATATTCATTAATTGCAGATGAATCAGTACGATACGATGTTTTATTACCATCAGTATTAGAACTTTTTAAGAATCTTCAGAAAAATATGCCCAACTATCTCGAGGTGAAATTCATCACGCCTGATGGGTTTGAAGACGCATATTGGAATAAAGCAGGTATTACTAACGTAAGCGAGACTATCGCAAATAAATGGTATTTTAAAATAATTAAAAATACAGAGGAGAAAGATAAAAGCATCGTTGTTTTTGATGAGAATACCAGTGAGTATGCATTATTAGTTACACGTAAAATCTTAATCCGAAATGCGGCTGTTGATACCTATGGTTCTCCACCTAAATTACGTGGCTATATTGCAGTGCTATTAAGCCTGGAAAATTTAAAAAATGAACTAAATAAAAATAGTATTGGAAAATCCGGTTTCTTAGCTGTTATCAATTCAAAGGGGAGGCCTATATTAATACCCGAAAAAATTAAAAAAGATAAAGTGGAACTTATCTCTGGCTTCTTTTCGAAAAAAATGAAGCTTGATGAAGGTAAGGCGTTTTCAAGTATAAACGTAGAAAATGAGTCAATACTTACCTTTTCTCGAAATTTGACGCCTGATATGACGCTAGTAGGTATTCTTCCTGAAAATGATTTGATTAGTGATAGTTATGAGTTAGGTAAAACAGTTTTACTAATTACTGTTCTCGCTATCGTGGTTGCAATATTTTTAGTATTAGCCTCGTTGAGATATTTAATAATGCAGCCGCTTGAAGCATTAAGTCAGGCTGTAACAAAAATCAAGAATGGCGTATTGGATGTTAATATTGATGTTCATCAAAAAGATGAAATAGGAACACTTGCCAGTTCTTTTTCTGATATGAGTCAATCTTTAAAATCAACACATGAAATATTACGCGTGTCTCATCAACGTTTAATGTTACATCGTGAACATAGCCCTTTAGCTGTTATTGAATGGAATATCGGTTTTGAACTTCTTGACTGGAACCATGCTGCGGAAAATATTTTTGGTTATAGAAAAGATGAAGTAATAGGGCTGCATATCACCGATAATATTTTTCCTGATGGTGCTCAGGAAATGGTAAATGCAATCTGGCAAGAACTTCTGGATAATAATGAAGGTACACATAATGTTTATAAAAATATTACTAAAGATGGGCAAACTATTTTGTGTGAATGGTATAACACGCCGTTAGTTGATGATGATGGCAGTATAATTGGTATTGCTTCTCTGGTTGAAGATATAACTCAACAACAAAAAACCGAAGAAAGATTACGACAAACGCAGAAAATGGATGCAATCGGTAAACTTACTGGTGGAATAGCTCATGATTTTAATAATATGCTGGGCGTAATTCTTGGGTTTTCAGAATTATTAAAACTGAGTTTAAGTAAAGACTCTACAAAGCAAAATCAATATTGTGATGAGATAACAACTGCTGGAGAACGGGCAAAAAAACTTACCTCTCAACTTCTGGAATATTCCCGAAAAGCACCTTCGGTTGAAATTGATACAGATGTGAATGAGTTACTCTCTAATATGCAGAATATGCTGGAGAAGACCTTAACCCCACGTATTAAGCTAACTTATAAATTAGAAGAAGAGATTTGGTTAGTTATGCTGGATAGATTTCGTACAGAAAACGCTATTTTGAATATTTGCATAAATGCGATGCAGGCTATGTCTGATGGTGGAGAGCTCACAATTAGCACAAGTACACTAACGTTAGGTGATAACGATGTTCAGGAAATTGGTGCAACCCCGGGTGATTATGTATTGATTTCTCTTTGTGATACCGGAATCGGGATGAGTCAGGATATTCAAGATAAAATCTTTGATCCTTTCTTTACCACCAAAGGAACAGAAGGAACTGGGCTGGGGTTAAGTCAGGTGCATGGTTTTGTTGAGCAATTTGGTGGAAAAGTTCATATTTCATCTGAGTTAGATAAAGGAACGTGTGTTGATATTTATATACCTCGATTATTTAATGAAATTGAGAATTCAGAAATAATAAATGAAGATGAACAGTTTGAAGAGATAGGTGACGCCCCCTCTGGTAATGAAACTATATTACTGGTTGATGATGAAGAGGTCTTGCTGGAATACTCCGAGCTTATGCTTAGTGAATATGGTTATTCGATAATAACTGCAGAAGGTGCAAAGGAAGCATTAGAGCTTCTTAAAAAAACCCAGGTTGATTTGATGATAACGGATGTCATTATGCCTGAAATGGATGGTTATCAACTCGTTGCAGAGGTGACAAAACTATATCCAAAAATTAAAATTCAAATATTGAGTGGCTTTAGTGATGAAAGCCAATCAAGCTTGATTAGTGACTCGCTCTACAAGAATAGATTGCATAAACCTGTTTCATCAAATAAATTGTTATTAACAATACGTAATTTGCTGGATGAATGAAAATAGGTTTTGTATTAAATAATTTGATACATTACAAGTTCAATAATCACTTCCCGACGACATACCACGATAAGTCCCAATATATTTCAATAGCAATGTTCTTTCCTAAAGATAGTAAATATGTTGTTAATTTTTAACGAATTCATTGTTCATTTCGATATATATAGCAATAATGTATAAATTATAACCGTCACTATTATTATAATTAAAAAGAGAACGAATATGGCGTCTTCCAGCCAATCTGACATAGAGCAAAAATTAGCTTTACTGCAAGTGGAGTTTAAGCGCACGCTTCCCAATAAAGTGACTGATATCGAAGAATCATGGAAATCTGTTCTTGAAAATGGGAATAAAGGATCAGCACTGGAAACTTGCCATCGCATGGTACATACCTTAGCAGGTTCGGGAGGGACTTTTGGTGCAACAGTTGTCACCACCGCATCTCGAGAAGTTATTCAGGCAATTAAATCGATTGAAAATAAAAGTGATTTATCTTCAGACATTAAACTAGTCATTACTGATCTTATATCCAAACTTAAAACCGTAGCCAATAATTGGCAGCCATCAAAAATTCCTTACTTCCAACCTTTGGAAGATAAAATAATAGGGGAAAGAAAAGGTAATTTAATTTACCTTGTGGAAGATGATGAACTCCAGGCAAAGGAATTAATCACACAACTGGAACGCGATCATTTTAAAGTTAAACATTTTACTAATTTTAATGATTTTACAAATGCAATATCTGAAAAAATGCCATGTGCGATTATTATGGATGTAATATTTAAAGAGGGAGATATTGCAGGAATCGAGGCAGTTGATAAATTTAAAAATGAAAATGGAGTTTCACCCGCCATTATATTTATTTCAGTTCGTGATGATATTGAAGCACGTCTTGCAGCCGCTAAAGCTGGAGCACAAAGATATTTTTCTAAACCTTTTGATAGCAGTAAACTTTCAAAAACATTAGATGGTTTAATTGAAAGAATAGAAATTAAACCATTTCGCATTTTATTAGTTGATGATGATGTAAGTTTGCTTAAATATTATGAGACAGTACTTCTTGCTGCTGGCATGGAGGTTAAAATAATATCCAATCCTCTGGAAAGCTTAAAATCGATAGAAAAATTTAACCCCGATGTTATTGTGCTCGATGTTTATATGCCTGAATGTTCTGGCCCCGAAGTGGCACAGGTTATCCGTCAGGATGATAAATGGTCATTAACGCCTGTCATGTTTTTATCAACAGAAACTGATCTTGATGTTCAACTGGATTCCATGAATTTAGGCGGCGAGATGTTTATGGTTAAACCCATCGCTGCAAATCATTTGATTTCGGTTATGAAATCAAAGGCTAAAACATCACGCTGGAGTAATAGATTAAACTATGAACTGAAAAAAGTTATTCGTGAAAATGAATATCAATTAGTGACTTCAAATTTACATGATATTGTTAGTGTCGCAGATGTTGCTGGTCGAATTTCAGATGTGAATGATAAGTTTAGTGAAATTAGCGGGTATTCACGTGATGAATTAATTGGTCAAAATCATAGAGTTTTAAAATCTAACCATCACCCGGATTCCTTTTATGAAGATATGTGGAAAACTATATCCAGTGGTAAAGTCTGGAATGGTTCAATATGTAATTTTAATAAGGCTGGAGAAGAGTACTGGGTTGAATCTACGATTGTCCCGTTTCTTGATGATAAAGGTAAACCTTATAAGTATGTATCTGCACGAACAGATGTGACTTCGGTTATACAAAGTGAAGAACGATTAGAACGTAGTCAGACGTTTGCCAATATCGGAACCTGGGACTGGAATATAGAAACAGGTAGTTTATTTTGGTCTGACCAAATCTGGCCTTTATTTGGATATGAGAAGAAGAAAACAGAAACCACATATGATAATTTTATGGCAGCGATTCATCCGGATGATCGGTTGTATGTTGGTGACGCTGTTATGAAATGTGTCGAACAAGGTGATGAATATGATATTGAACATCGTGTTGTTTGGTCTGATGGTAGTATTCATTGGCTACATGAGAAAGGAGATGTTGTTCGTAATAAAAATGATAAACCGATTCATATGTTAGGCGTTGTTCAGGATATTACGAAAAGAAAACTGGCAGAACAAGAGCTGATTTATGCACGTGAAGAAGCAGAAAATGCCAACCGGGCAAAATCACAATTTCTTTCAAGCATGAGTCATGAATTACGAACACCGATGAATGCCATTATGGGATTTGGTCAACTTTTGGGAATGGAGATTGAACAACCGCTCAATGCCAGTCAAAAAGAAAATGTTGCTGAAATTTTAAAAGCCAGTGATCATTTATTAGAACTAATAAACGAAGTATTAGATCTTGCAAAAATCGAAGCAGGACGTATTGATTTATCTATAGAGGATGTTCAGGCTGGGAGCGTAGTGTCAGAGTCTCTGCAGTTAATTCTACCACTGGCTGAAAAACGTGGAATTTCCATAAAGTTACTGCGTGGTGACTCTGAAGTTAGTCTGGGTGATTTATCAGATGATCAAACTATTGTACGTGCAGATCATACTCGCATGAAACAGGTAATCATTAACTTGTTGAGTAATGCGGTAAAGTATAATTCTGAAAATGGAACAATTACAATTAAATGTAATAAATCGGATAATCAGAATTTACGAATAAGTTTTACTGATAGCGGGAAAGGTTTAACCCAGGAACAATCAGAACATTTATTTACAGCATTTGAACGGTTAGGTGCTGAGAACACAGATATTGAAGGAACCGGTATTGGTCTGATCATCACAAAAAATATTGTTGAGCTAATGGGCGGCAGCATTGGCTTTGAAAGTAATACAGATGTAGGAAGTACATTTTGGTTTGAATTACCATGTGGTACAGATACATTTGAGAATGAAGAAAATAATAGCCCATTCTCTGATGTTGATATTGATTGTGAAGAAACGCGCACCGTACTTTACATTGAAGATAACCCGGCAAACCTTCGACTGGTAACGCAATTATTGGGTCGTTTACCCAATATTCATATGTGGAGTGCTCACGAACCAAAATTAGGACTTGAGCTGGCAGCAGAACATCAACCTGATTTGATTTTGCTGGATATAAATTTGCCTGGGATGGATGGTTATGAAGTACTGAAAATTTTAAGACAGCATGATGGTACTCGTGATGCCTCTATCATTGCGATAAGTGCAAATGCAATGCCAAAGGATATTAAAAAAGGCATGGAAGCAGGGTTTGATGATTACATCACCAAGCCTATTGATATAAATGCATTTCTTGTTGCTGTTGATGAGAATTTGAAAAAAAGTCGCAATATTACACATTAAAACCATGCTCTTAGCATAATGCCGTTCACTTAAGACTAAATTATATTCCCCCTCCCTCAGGGAGGGGGTTAGGGGGGACGAGCCCATGGACGGGCGAAGGTAGAATAAGTGCAGGAGCAATTAATCACCCCTCCCTAGCCCTCCCCTTGAAGGGGAGGGAATTCATTTTTAATTTTTATACGCTTAACTGATCGGCATTATGCTCTTGGCATGTTTTTTTGCTGTAAATATCTAAAATGAGCAAGGTTAACAAACGTTAATTCTATCGCTCTACTCCCTTCATTTATGTATTGATGC
Organism: Gammaproteobacteria bacterium; assembly: GCA_030594815.1. Taxonomy (GTDB): domain Bacteria; phylum Pseudomonadota; class Gammaproteobacteria; order UBA6429; family Thiohalophilaceae; genus JAGLTQ01. Next base: position 9,109 of record JAUVEN010000040.1, on the reverse strand, counting down.
TGATAAATTTACTAAAGTGTCAGCATGAAATGCCGATATTGATGAATATGATGAAATTGAGCGTCAGGCAATAATATCAATAGGGAGTCGATCCATTCTATTTTATGACCGAATATTTTGGAGAATAAAGTAATTATTATGCCAAATAAAGAAAAAGACTACCTTTCAACCCGTGAAGTGGCAAAACTTCTAAATGTCGCTGTCAGCACTATTCAATCATGGACTGATAACGGTCTGTTACGCGCCTGGACCACGGTAGGTGGTCATCGCCGAATCGAAAAATCTTCAGTTGAAAAGATGTTGCATAAGCAGCAAACCGTTAAGAACGAAAACCCACATGATAAAAAGTTATCCATTGTTGTCGTAGAAGATAATGAGCAAGAGCTGAAGATATATGAACAGCAGTTTGAACTTTGGGATATGAATGCGAATTTTTATATTAATAAGGATGGATATTCTGGATTACTCACAGTAGGAAAAATATCACCTGACATTATTATTACAGATTTGTTGATGCCGAATATGAATGGCTTTGAAATGATTAAAGCCATAAAAGAAAATTCTGATTTGAAAGGTAGTTTGATTATCGTAGTGAGCGCTTTAACTGATTCTGAAATCAGAATTCGCGGTGGACTTCCCGAAGATGTAATCGTATTTAGTAAACCATTACCCTTTGATAAATTAGAAACAGCCGTAAGAAAACAAATAGATGCTGCTTAAAGATAACATATTAAAAACAATGATTTGTCAGGTGTAGACAGTGGATTTATTAAAAGAATCAGGTTTTGAAAATAAATTTGGTATTTTACAGGCCGAATTTAGAAAAGAGCTACCGATCAAAATTTCATTGATTGAAGATCTATGGTCCTCATTTACTAAAAATAATAATAAAGATACTTTAAAACAACTACAACATGACCTTCTACGCTTAGCCGATGCAGGTGGTACTTATGGTGCCGATGAAGTCAGTTTTCTGGCCCGTAAACTGGATTTAGAACTTAAACCTTTAATAAGTAAAAGTGATTCAGCTCCTTTTATAGACGAGACAAATGAAAAACTCAATGAATGGCTTAATCAGCTGAATACAGTCTCCAAACAATGGTTGTCTTCTGATATACCAGCAATAAAAATAACAAAAGCCAGAGAGAAGATAAAAAGTAATCTTGTATACACCTTGCTGGGCGATGAAGTATTTGCAACAGAGCTAATTATTAACCTTGAAAAACATTCTTGTAATGTTAAATACTTTCATGAAATTAATGTGCTTGAAGCGGTATGCGAAGTAGAAAATCCTGCTGTTATTATTGTTGATGAAAATTTTGTTGAAAATGAAGTGGCTGGCATTAATGTTGTAGCTGCATTAAAAGATAATATTAAGTCATGTGCGCCGATTATATATATTTCAAATTCAAATGGAGCTGATTCCAGGCTTATAGCTGCTCGTGCAGATGCAGATCGATATTTTAGCAAGCCTGTGACCATGAATAAAATTGTTCATACTATAAAAGGCCTTGTTTCACAGGTTGACCATTTACCCTATCGAGTATTAATTATTGATAATGATGTTCCTTTGCTGGGATGTTATGCAACGATATTGACTGAGTCTGATCTGATTGTAGAAGCAATATCAGAACCTCTTAAAGCATTTAATATAATAGAGACTTTTAAGCCTGATGTGATTGTCATTGATATGTATATGCCAGAGTGCTCAGGTGCTGAACTGGTACATATGATCAGGCAGGATGATCGCTGGGAACTCATCCCTGTCATCTTCTTATCAGCAGAACAGGATATTAATAATCAATTAGAAGCAATGGCACTTGGAGCTGATGATTTTCTGGTAAAACCGGTCAATGCGAAAAAACTTCTTGCAACAATTAATGCGACTGCTAAACGTGCGCGTAAAAATGTAAAGCTCAATCGAGATTTAAAAAATTCCTTACAAGAAAACAAATATCAATTAGTTACGTTAGATGAACATGCCATTGTGAGTTCTACTGATGTGGCGGGCCGAATAATCCATGTAAATGATAAGTTATGTGAAATAAGTGGTTTTAGCCGCGAAGAGTTAGTGGGAAATAGTCATCGGATGCTTAAGTCTAATCATCACGACGAAGCATTTTTTAAAACTTTATGGAATACAATTTCCAGCGGGAATATCTGGCATGGTGTTATATGCAATTTGGCGAAAGATGGTAGTGAGTATTGGGTAGATTCTACAATAGTTCCTTTTATTGATGAGAAAGGGAAGCCATATAAATATGTCTCTGTACGTACAGATATGACTAATATAAGGACAAGTGAACAACGCTTAAAAAGAAGTCAGGATTTTGCGAATATTGGTTCATGGGATTGGGATATAACAACAGGGGGATTATTCTGGTCGGAACGTATATGGCCACTTTTTGGCTATAAAAAAGAAATTACCGAAACATCCTATGCTAATTTTGTAGCAGCGGTTCATCCTGAAGATAGAAAAATGCTCACAGAAGCAGTTACCAACTGTGTAGAAAAAGGTGATGACTACGACATTGAGCATCGCGTTGTTTGGCCGAATGGTAGTGTGCATTGGTTGCATGAAAGTGGTGATGTTGTACGCAACCGTACAGGAGAACCACAACATATGTTGGGTGTGGTGCAGGATATAACAGCATTAAAAGAAGCTGAAATTAGACAGCGCTGTAACAATGAAATCCTTGAAATGATTGTGAAAGGAAAACCATTAAAAGACATCTTGCAACAAATAGTCTTACACGCTGAAATGATGTTGCCTCAATCAATATGTTCAATTTTACTACTGGATGATTCAGGTAAACATCTTAAACATTGTAATGCACCTGGATTGCCCGATTTTTACAACGAAGCTATAGACGGTATTGAAGTAGGAATAGGTAATGGATCCTGTGGTGAGGCGGCTTTTACAGGGCAATGGGTTATTGCTGATGACATCATGCAGCATCCAAACTGGGAGTCTTATAGAGAGCTCGCAATTAAAGCAAACCTGCATGCATGTTGGTCACAACCCTTTTCATCATCTTTAGGTACCGTACTAGGTACCTTTGCTCTTTATTTTCATGAACCCAAAGAACCTGGTAACTTTGAATTGGAGTTACTGGTTGAATTAGCTCAATTTGCGGCTATTGCAGTTGAACGTGAACAGTCGCAGCAAGAATTGTTAGGAGCAAAAGAAGAAGCTGAAAATGCCAATCTGGCAAAATCACAATTTCTTTCCAGTATGAGCCATGAGTTACGTACTCCCATGAATGCCATCATGGGATTCAGTCAATTGTTAAAAATGGCAAAGAATGAGCCATTAACAGGTGCACAGGGTAAAAATGTTGATGAAATAATGATTGCAGGAGAACACCTCATGAGTTTAATAAATGAAGTGTTAGATCTGGCAAAAATAGAATCAGGACATATTGATTTATCTATAACAAAAGTTGTTTTAAGCAAGGTGATTAATGAATCACTGCAATTAATTATGCCGCTGGCACAAAAACGCGGTATCGAAATACTTCTAATTAAAGATGGTATAGAAATCACTATAGAAGAACTTGTGAAACAAGATGATTCAGCATGGTTAGATGAGACGCGATTAAAACAGACTATTTTGAATTTATTAAGCAATGCTGTGAAATATAACAAAGAGCGAGGAAACATAACGCTTAATTGTGAAAATATTTCTAATAATTTCTTTCGTATTAGTGTCACCGATACAGGCAACGGTTTGGACCAGGAACAACAAAAACATTTATTTAAAGCCTTTGAACGCCTTGGGCTTGAGCAAACAGAAATTGAAGGAACTGGTATAGGTCTTGTTATTACTAAAAAAATTGTTGAGCTTATGGGAGGGAGTATAGGAGTAAAAAGTGAAATAGATGTAGGTAGTACATTCTGGATTGAATTACCGCTAAGACAAGATAAACAAATCATTGAAAACAACTCATTGGATCAATCGAGTTTAATGGAGAATGATATGAGCAAACTCGAACACAAAAAATCAGTTTTATATATAGAAGATAACCCGGCTAATTTACGTCTGGTGGAACAAATATTACAGTCAATACCTAATCTGCATATGTGGACTGCACCAGAGCCGTTACTAGGTTTGGAGTTAGCAATGGAGCATTTACCCGATTTAATTCTGCTCGATATAAACTTGCCCGGAATGGATGGTTATGAAGTGCTCAAGCAATTAAGAAGTACGGATATATCAAAAGACATACCGGTTATTGCTATCAGCGCAAATGCAATGCCAAAAGATCTTAAAAAAGGCGAAGAGGCAGGTTTTGATGGTTACATAACAAAACCGGTTAATGTTAAAGAGTTGCTGGAAAAAGTTGAGAATAAACTTTCAGAAAAATAGAAAAACCAAAATGACTGCATTGTATAAAAATATAATAAGTAAACTTTTAATTACTATTTTAAGTTTTGTTTTCTTTAGTTTTTCTGCTAATGCAGAATTAAATTTAACTAAAGAAGAAAAGCAGTGGGTGAAAGATAATCCAATAGTAAAATTTACAGGTGATCCAAACTGGTTGCCTTATGAAGCATTCCAAAAAGATGGAACTTATGTAGGAATAGTGTCTGAACATCTGAAATTAATAGAGAAATTATCAGCATTAAAATTTGAAACAATTCCTGTTTCGAGCTGGACCGAATCACTTAACATCGCAACAGAGGGGATAGTATCTGTTATTTCGGGTGATGCTGCAGATGTTGTTTTAAACAAACGTTTTAAACCTATTGATACTTACGGTAAAAACCCGGTAATTATCATAATGGATATGCATCAGAGATAGTGCGTCAGGTGAAGGAAGTACTTTTTGGATAGAATTAAAGTTAGCTAATCAGGATAAAAAGGAATTAAAGAATGAGTAAATTTAATAACGATCCAGGTAAATTGAAAATTTTACTTGTAGATGATGAGTCTGCAAATCTTTTGCTGCTAACAAAGATGCTCTCAACTAAAGGGTATGACAATGTGGTCTCAACAGATGATCCTGTAGAAGTTGTTGCACTCTATCAGGAACATGGTTTCGACTTGATTTTATTAGATATAAATATGCCAATAATGGATGGTTACCAGGTTCTTGCTGAGTTAAATAAAATTGAAAATTATAAAGGTACTCAAGTCATTGCAATAACGGGTGACATTTATCCTGAAGATATCAAAAAAGGCATGGATGCTGGTTTTTCTGAATACCTTACAAAACCGATGAGAATACAGGGTTTAATAGAAGTTGCAGATAAGGCATTACAAAACATTACAACTTAAAGAGATATAAATAGGCTTATATAGTTCAAATACTATGAAAAGAGAGAGTGACAAAATTCGTATGAGTAAGATCGCTGTAATAATTGCTAAGGCATCTGGTATGGGTGAAGAGCTATAGGCTCTCCTTTTAAATGCCACTCCAATGTATGACGTATAAAAAATATCCAGGTCAAAGAAATATATGCTAAACCGGACAGTGCATAATAATATTTAAATGAGGTGAAACAATGGCGGTTAAAACAACGTTAGAAGAGAAAGTATACATAATCAGTATCGATGGTGATTTCAGTTTTTCATTGCTACATGAATTTAGAAATGCATATAGTAGCAGGGAAGCGGAATCTGCACGAAAAGTTATTGTCGATATGCGTAAAACTGAAACGATCGACAGCTCCGCATTAGGAATGTTGTTAAATATGCAAACACATCTGAATAAAAAAGATGGGGAAATTAAAATTATTAATTGCAATCGGGTTGTAGGTAATATTTTTACGATTACAAATTTCGGTAAAAAATTTAGCGTAGAATAATTATGAGAAAAATTCTTGTTGTTGATGATATTTTAACTAATCGCGTCATTTTAAAACAAACGTTAATTGCACTTGGCGATTATGATGTGATTGAAGCGATTAATGGAATGGATGCAATAGAAAAATTTAACCTGGAAAAACCAGATTTGATTTTAATGGATATCATGATGCCTGATATGGATGGGCTTGAGGCAACAACTTCCATTAAAGAAAGTATGGGTGAAGACTATACGCCAATTATTTTTATAACTGCATTAAGTTCAGAAGATTCTCTCGTTACAGCCCTTGCTTCTGGTGGTGATGACTTTATAACAAAGCCATTTAACGTTGATGTTTTAGAGTCAAAAATTAATGCGCACCTTCGTATTCGTGAACTAACACAACAATTAAATGTTAAGAATGATTTATTAAGTAGTTTTAATCAGCGTTTAATAACAGAGCAGGAGCTTATTGAACATTTTTTTGAAAGTGCAGTGCAGCAAAGTTTTCTGGATAAAAATATAATTAAATATCATATGTCATCCATGTCTACATTCAATGGTGATTTGCTCCTTGCTGAACGTGCTCCTGATGGTGGTCTTTATCTGGTAATGGGGGATTTTACCGGACATGGTTTAACTGCAGCGATGGGCACTCTTCCAGTAGCAATGATATTTTTTAAAATGGTATCAGAACGGTTTGCGGTAGGTGATATTGCACGTGAAATAAATTTACAGCTACATAAACTCATGCCTTCAGGTATGTTTTTTGTAGCCTCGATTATTGAAATTAATACTCGTGGAGACATCATGTCTGTCTGGATGGGAGGTATGCCGGAAAGTTATTGGTTGAGTAATGAAGGTGAATTCAAAAGTAAAATTTATTCTCAGCATATGCCCCTGGGAATACTAGCGGATAATGAATTCGATTCTTCGATACAGGTGTTTGATATAGAGCATGGGGATAAGGTGTACCTTTATAGTGATGGTATTGTTGAAGCAAAAAATTCAATGGGTGAACAATTTGGTGATGAACGACTCGATAAAATAATAATAAATGCAAAAAATAATCGATTTAATGAAGTTTTAAAAACGTTGAATGATTTTACAGGTGAGAGTAATCAAAAAGATGACATTACTTTAGTTGAATTGAACTGTCAGGGAATTCCAGCATTGGAAAATTCTGAAGAAACCATCCGTAATGATGATGCTTTACCCTGGAATATCTCGGTTTCTCTTTCAGAAATTGATATGCGGACACCTGAACCTGTAAATAAATTATCGACTATACTAAGTTCAATGCCCTATATATCAAGACACAAGGGGGTATTACATGTTTTGCTCGCTGAAATTTATGCTAACTCTATCGAGCATAGTATTTTAAATATTGAAAGCGTATCCAAGACAGATGAAGAACATTTCGAAGAATATTATAAAATACGAAACGAGGCACTTTTAGGATTAACAAAGGCGTCAATAAATTTTAATTTTAGTTTTTTTGTTGAAAAACATAAGCATTATTTAGAGATAAAGGTTAGCGATAGTGGTACCGGGTTCAAAAATAAAGTTACTACCAAAAATAATAAACAATTGCATGGGCGAGGTTTAGATATTATTAATAGCTTTAGTGAAAAGGTCTCCTTTTCTGAAGATGGTAAAGTCTTGACTATTTTATATAAACTTTGATGTTTGTATTATCGAAAAGCTGCTAATCCAGACAGATGCTAGCGTAGAATACATTAAAGGAAGCTGCAATAATTTAAGTATAAGGATGATGTTAAAATATTGAGCTAAATAATGTGCAGAATACATCATTATTGGTGCCGAGAAGAGGACTTGAATTTCCTCTCTCCTCGTTACTTAAACTAAGTTATTGATTTTAATCTCTTTCTGAAGAGAGACGCGTCATTCTGTAGTAGTGATTTGTAGTAGTTGATAAATCAATTGTATTGAAGTCTAGCATAAATATGTAGAAGATTAGGGTATGGCCTTATTCAATTTATAATTTATTATGCAGGTAAATATTAAGTATGAAACAGTTTTGTAATTCACCACATCTTCGCAACAAGTTCTTCTCTTTCTCTCTCAATCACTTTATCTAGAGAGTTTTCAAGATTTTTGTTGTATGAAAAGGTGACTGCCAACATTTTTTTCATTGAGGATTCAGTTAATTCAAAAGTATCTCGTTTATAAAAATTATCACCTTTACTTATCATATCGCCGAAAATATCGAGCCGTTCTTTTCGAGCAGTTGATGATGTGAATGGAATAGCACTACCAAATATTACGTTAAATCGTTCTACTGCAATATTGAAATCACCAAAATCCTCAATATAATTCATAATCTCACCTCTTAATTAAGTATGCATTAATAATGTAAAAGAAATTTATTATAAAACACATTGATTCTACATTGATGTTTGTGGTGCAGCACGTTCTTTGTTGAGCTCTAACAAATGTTGGAGTATTTCTTCATCAGACAATTTTACGTCCCAACCATAGGCATCAGCTACAGCTTGATCCAATACCTTATGTGCATTATTAAGCCATGTTGGTTTTTCATTGTAAAGATTAGTTAGAGTTCGTTTCTTTAGTTCTCTTTCTGCTTTGTCATCAATTGCGATAATCCTATCTGGGTATGTTGGTATAACCTCAGGAATACGTTTAACTAATTCAGGTGGGTTTAACCAATTCTCACGAAGTTCATTTAATCTCATTGCCGCATCTGCTATAGCAAGAGCCTTTGGGCTTAATGCATTACTGCTATCTATATTTTCTAAAAAGCTAATAGGAAAAGGGAATGTTTCAAAACAAGATTTTGAGTTATATGTTGGATCATTTCCTACACCATGTCGACTCGCAGTTTTTAAAGACCATAGTTCATGGTATTTTGAATGTAATATACCGAAAAACCAGTCTTGATCACTATCAAATGTATAGATCTTCACATCAGGAAGAAATTTTGTATCTAACCAGCAAAATATTCGATGTTTTGCGACCACTGGCGTTACCAATACTCTTTTATGTTTCAGTAAACTTTTTCGTAATTCAGGTCTAGATCTTTCAAATAACCAGTATTTTTCTGCTATTTTTTTATTTCTGTCATTAATTCGTTTAGGTTTTACTCTTTCCTCAACAATTGAAAATGGTTTTTCATATAAACATGCATCTTCCATACTTGTATCAAGACCATAATCGATCACCCACATATCACGGCTTCTTCTGGTTAAGTCCATACCATTTATTAATCTACGAATAACATCGGAGTTTGACTGTCCGTTTGGATTGGTGGGCATCATAAGAATAGTTCTGGCTTCATC
>JAUVEN010000136.1 GCA_030594815.1 Gammaproteobacteria bacterium | reverse complement strand
CTTCAGGTGATGTGATTGCCGATGAAGCGGATACTGAAGAATATAACGGAGCCTCTGCCGCATGATGATTCTAACTTTAGCGCGGCGTGAATTGCGCAGTTTATTTCTTTCTCCTTTAGCATGGTCCATTTTAGCCATTGTACAATTTATTCTGGCCTATTTGTTTTTGAGTCAACTACAAGAGTTTTTATTGATCCAACCCAAATTAGCAACAATCGAAAATGCACCCGGTATTACAGAACTTGTCATTGTTCCTTTATATGGCAGTGCCGCCTTTATTATGATGCTGGTTACACCGCTACTTACCATGCGATTAATCAGCGAAGAACGCCGGAATAAATCACTGCCACTACTCATGTCAGCCCCCATTTCTATGACTGAAATTATTGTTGGAAAATACCTCGGTATGCTGGGGTTTGCCGCCATTATGATTTTCATGATGACTTTAATGCCTTTATCGCTTTCCTTTGTCGGTACACTTGATGGTGGTTTACTGTTTGCCATTGTTTTGGGTATTAGCTTATTACTTGCCGCCTTTATTTCACTTGGTTTATATATGTCGAGTCTTACCGCTCAACCTACCATTGCCGCAATGAGTACTTTTGGCATGTCACTGATGTTATGGATCATTGACTGGGCCGGTGGTAAAGCAGATGCGGCAGCCAGTGGTTTACTTGAATATTTTTCAATGCTACGTCACTTTGAAGCCTTTTCTAAGGGCGTTTTTAATAGTAGTGATTTTATTTACTATGTCCTTTTTACATCTCTTTTTCTCATTTTAAGTATTCGTCGCCTAGATAGCGATCGTTTGCAACGCTAAAGATAAATATCATGGAAATTACAAAAAAAAATCGTAACCAATTACGCTTGCAAAATATTATTTTTATAATTTTATTTTCAACTGTCATTGGTCTGCTTGCATGGTTATCTAATCAATATAATTTTGAATCTGACTGGACTGAAAATAATCGCAATACCTTATCAGATGCCAGTATTAAATTACTGCAACAAATTCCAGCACCAGTAAAAATCACCACCTTTATTCCAGATGGAAATTTATTATCAAACCGTCAATATATTAAAGAACTTATTGCTAAATATAAAAAATATAAAGAAGACATCACACTGGAAATTATAAACCCGGATACCGCACCTGATTTAGTACGAAAAATGAAGGTGAGCAATTACGGTGAAATAGTTGTTGAATATGAAGGTCGCAACGAACATATCACTCAACTTAAGGAACAAACATTAACCAATACACTACAACGTTTATTACGACAAGGCGAACGTCGATTATTATTTGTTAGTGGGCACGGCGAAAGAAAGCCAGATGGCCAGGCCAACTTTGACTGGAATAATTTTGCTGCCAAACTTAAAATCAAAGGCATTACAACAGAGTTATTAAAACTCAACGAAACTCCAAGCATCCCTGATGTAGCTGTAGTTGTTATTGCCAGCCCGCAAACAAATTTATTACCCGGCGAAGTTAAGCTTATCATGGAGTATGTTAAACGTGGCGGTAATCTTTTATGGGTGCAGGAACCAGGAGCTTCTCTATTAGGTCTTGAACCTCTGGCAGATTTATTCGGTATCAATTTTTATCCCGGTACTATTGTTGATCCAACCGCGCAAATGATGAATATAAAGGACCCATCATTTTCATTAATTACCAGTTACCCGTCTCATGCAATTACACGTGATTTTCAATATATAAGTATTTTCCCTAAAGCCGTTGCTATCGCACATCATGAAGTAAAAGGTAACTGGCTCGCAGCTCCCTTTTTACAAACCGTTGCGCGCAGTTGGTCTGAAACAGGCTTATTAAAAGGTGCTGTTGATTACAATGCCGACAAAGATTTTGTCGGTCCATTAACTATCGGTCTGGCTTTAACACGGAAAGAGGAAGATAAAAAAGACGTTACTTCAGAAAAACAAAAAAGCCAGCAACAACGTATCGTGATACTGGGTGATGGCGATTTTCTTTCCAACACCTACCTGGGAAATCAGGGCAACCTCAACATTGGTCATAACATTATTAACTGGCTCAGTAATGATGATAATTTCATTTTAATACCAAGCTCTAGTGCCGTTGACAGTCAAATAAACATTAGTGATTTAACCGGTGCGTTTATCGGTTTATTCTTTTTAATTATTTTACCGCTGGGTTTAGTCATCACCGGAACTTTAATTTGGTATAAACGTCGTTCTGCTTAACAACAATTGAATCTAACCATGTCAAAACGTAACTTACTTAATCTTGTTTTATTTGTTTCTATTCTTATTTTAGTGGGACTTGTTATTTATGAGCCAGGCAAAGATAAGCCGATCATACCCAACAAACTTACAAATTTAAAAGCTGAAGATATTAATCATATTAAAATCAGCAGACATCAAATAGCCACCGGTGAACAAGAGATAAGCTTTAAAAAAACCAAAGATGGATGGGATATCATTAAACCTTATCCACTTTCTGCAAATACATTTCGTATCGAATCAATTTTAAAATTATTATCAACGGTATCTCTGTCACAAAACAAGTTAGAAAACCTGGATCAGGCAAACTTTGGCCTAAAGAAGCCCTATGTAACCATACAGTTCAATAATAAAACAGCAATTATTTTTGGACATAATAAATCATTAAAACATTATCGTTACGTCAAAATTGGCACTACATTGCACATGATCAACGATACTTTTTATTATCAACTTAGTGCAAAAATTGAAAGTTACATCAATCACAAGTTGCTACCTGAAAAAAGCAAAATAAGAAAATTAGTTTTACCCAACATGAAACTTGAGCAAGAAAACGGAAAATGGAAATTAACACCTGAATCAGAATCATTTTCAGCCGATTCCATTAATCAACTTATTAGTGAATGGGAACTCAGCCAGGCTTATGATTTAAACAAGGTTAGAACTCAACCCCACACAAAACCAGATATCACAGTTCACTTAGATAATAATAAAACTATCCGTTTTAAAATAAACAACAAAAAGGATGATTTTTCTTTATTAAATATAGATTTGGGTATACGTTACATTCTTTCACTAGTTCGAAAAAACAAACTTTTGAATTTGTTAGGCATTGAACAAAATGATTAGCGTATCAAAGCATGCCTGAACTTCCAGAAGTTGAAACCACCTGCCGTGGTATCGCTCCACATATTGAAAACAACACCATTAGCAAAATTATTGTACGCAATCGAAATTTGCGCTGGCCTATCCCGGTCGGTCTGAATACAAAACTTAAAAATAAAAAAATCATCTCCGTAACTCGTCGTGCAAAATATCTTTTAGTTAAAACAGAAGTCGGGACACTCATTGTTCATCTTGGAATGTCCGGCAGTTTACGAATACTGCCAACGACTGAAGCCGTAGAAAAACATGATCATTTTGAAATACAGTTTAAAGATGGCATATGTTTACGCTTGAGAGATCCGAGACGGTTCGGTTCCGTTTTATGGACAAAAGATGACCCGCTAAAACATAAATTACTTATCAACCTTGGCCCAGAGCCACTAGATAAAGAATTTAATGCTGATTTACTTTTTGAAAAATCTCGTAAACGAAAAACAACAATCAAAAAATTCATCATGGATGCAAAAATTGTTGTCGGTGTAGGAAATATTTACGCCAGTGAAGCGCTATTTCTATCCAGCATTCATCCTAAACGCCTTGCCGGCAAACTTTCAAAAGCACAGTCTTTATCACTAACAAAAGCAATTAAAAAAATTCTTAAGCAAGCTATAAAACAGGGTGGCACAACATTAAAAGACTTTACCGCAAGCGATGGTAAACCAGGTTATTTTAGTCAAAAACTTAAAGTCTATAACAGAGCTGGTGAGTCATGTTTAACGTGTAAAAAACCCATAAAACAAATTACCCTAGGTCAGCGTTCGACATTTTATTGTTCCAGTTGTCAAAAATAATTCCGCAACACCGAATATTGCCGTATTTTTCAAAAATACCAATACAGTTAAAATGCAATAAGAAGTTGATTTAATATAGTAAAAAGCGCATTTTAAATAATAATTTGTTTGTGAATATCTAAAACCATCCGTAATATACTAAGGACATATCCTTAATAGAAAAATGTAGGTAGCGATAATACATTGATATTTATATGAAATTAACAACAGAAAAAATAATAGAAATATAGGATATACGGATACATCCGTATTATATTACGGACAAGTCCGTCTACTTAAATATTAGGCAACAAATAAGGAAGATATTTTAAGTGAATAGCTCAGCAAACAACGACGAAATGACGCTCGTTGAGTTTATTGAAAGAGCACCTTTATATCAGTGGTTCGAAGTTGATATAAATATAGATAAGTCTAAAGGTGGATTTCGGAATTTTGTGCTTCCATATTTTTCAGCTTATTGTGAACATTGTAAAGCCGAGCGATCATTCGGTAATTCTGGAGTAGCTAGGAGTGGCGTGGATGCTAATGTTGAGTATCCTGGACGTACAATGGTTGCCATGTGCGTCTGTATCCACTGTCACCAGTTTTGGCGCGGTTACATTGTCCATTTCCATAAAGATGGAAAAAGAGTTATGAAAGCTGGGCAATATCCGCCTTGGGATATTTCGATAGATCGAAAACTAGCTGATATGCTGGGGAGTTATAAAGATATATATAAAAAAGGTTTCATATGTGAATTGCAAGGTTATGGAATTGCGTCATATGCATATTATCGACGAATTGTAGAATCAATCATTGATGAATTACTAAAAAAAATTGAATCTCTGTTAGAAAAAAACGCGAGAGAAAAATACAAGGAAGCACTAAAAGCTGTTGAAACAACACGACAAACAAGCGAAAAAATAGAACTCGTAAAAGATCTTCTGCCAGATACATTAAAGCCCGATGGTTTCAATCCACTTGGTGTATTGCATGGCGCATTGAGTGAAGGGCTGCACGAACTATCCGAAGATGAATGCTTAGAGAGATCAACTAGCATTCGTAATGTATTAGTATTTCTTGTAAATCAGACCCAACAACACAAAGAGGGTACGAAAGAATTTACGGAAGGTATGCGGATGCTTCTTGACAAGAAAAGCTCAAAACAACCTAAATAAAGTGAATTTACCCTCTTTAAGCGCACACCTATTTTTTAAATAAGAGATGTCATACTATGTTTGACCGAAAAACACACTGGCAAAATGTATACAAAGATAAGTCTTCCCTGGATGTGAGCTGGTACCAAAAGGAACCAACGCTATCACTGGAACTTTTTCACAGTGCTAAGGTTAAAAGTGATGATGCAATTATTGA
>JAUVEN010000039.1 GCA_030594815.1 Gammaproteobacteria bacterium | reverse complement strand
GCATTTGTGCAAGAGCAGTATCACCGGCATCAACACCCTCTTCAACTTCAATAGATGCAGCCGCTTTAGCTGTCGATACTTCACCCAGTGAATTTTCAACTGCAATCATAGCTGCAGCAACATTCATTAATTCAGCTTCTTGATCTGTTATCTTGCCAGCAACAATATCTTTAATAACCCCGGCTTGTTTCAGCACTGCTTCTCGTTGCACACTTAAGTTCAACATGGCCAGAGTATCGGACATTTGTGTTAATGCAGAACCGACATCCTCAAGTATGCTGATATCTTTCTCATCGGAACGAACATAGACATCGAGGTTATCTTTAACTTTGTTGATATCTTCGATAATAACTGACGATACTGTTTCCATTAAGGCTGCATTAGGCGCAGTTAAATCAGCACGTGCCTGTTCCACTGTCTGGGTATCAGGCATGATATCTTTGAGCTTAAAGGCTTCTTTAATTTCTTTTGTCGCAGCACCTGCTGTTGTTGATGTAGCAACATAATAAAGAAGATTTTTTTCGAGCTCTTCCGGTGGCGCTTCATCCAGCGCTAATTCACCTTCATCAATAATTTTTTTAATCTGACGATCAACATGCCCCAGTAACATTTTGACTGCAACGCTGGTATCAACACCGTCGTCTTTTAAACTTTCAACTAAACCATTAGCAATCCAGAAAACACGCCGCGCTTCATCTGACTCAGCAGCTTGTGTGAGTTCAGAAATAACATCAGAAATTTTTTGCAGACCGGCTTTAGGATTTTTATTTTGGAACCAGGATAATAAACCGAGATGATAATTATGACGTAATTTTTTCGCCAGAGACGATAACCCTTCTCCGCTGCTCTCTACTGTAAATTCTACTGCAGGGGCATCAATACTTAAATCTGGTGTAAATAACGCACCTTCACTAAGAAGGGCCTCATTTCTTGCTGCACGTATGTCATTAAGTAAAGGCAATAACACAACAGGCATATCCGGATTACCGGCTAACAAATGCTCGAGGTAATCTGGCACCTGTAAAATGCCCTGCATTAAGGTTTCGTAGGCATCATCTTTATTATTAACATTATCATCAAAAATAGCTTGTGAGAGCTTTTCCATTTCCTCAACAGCCAGGGCAGCACCATGCAACTCCACCATTTGCAGTGTTCCATGAACCTGGTGCAAATAATTAATGCAAAAACGCATTTGCGATTCGTCTGCCGTATCTTCGACATACGCTTCAAGTGATGTCTGCGCTTGCTTTAAGGTTTCATCAATTTCAGATTTAACCCACTTCAGTGTATTTGTATCAACAACACTCATGCGTCATACCTCTGCTTTTGACCAGCATCAGGTGAAGTATGATTTTTCTGAAAAGCGAGTACACCATTATATTGCATAGAGATTATTTCAGGATGTTGCCAAGCTGTTATTTCGCCCGCACCCAGGATTAAGAAACCACCAGGCTCAAGATGTTCAACAAGAAGATTTAAAATATTTATACGTGTTTCGCGCTTAAAATAAATAAGAACATTTTGGCAAATAATAATTTCCATTTTGCCAACTGAACTACTATCAAGATTAAGTAAATTAAGACGATTAAAACAAATTCGTTTACGTAAAGATTCTTTAACAAGATAATGATTGTTATCAACATTATCTAAATATTGTTCAAGGTATTCATCAGGCACATTGGTAAAACGATTTTCGTGATAAACCGCTTTTTTTCCTACAGCTAAAGCATCATGACTAATGTCGGAGGCAGTAACCGCCAGGTAACATTTTTCATTTTTATCTGCCATGTATTTATCTATATACATCATCAAACTATATGGCTCTTCACCTGTTGCACAACCAACACTCCAAATATGAATATTAGGGGTGTCTTTTTCAAAGGTTAACTTTTCAAGGTAAGCTTGCTTAATAAAAGATAAAGCCTGTGTATCTCGAAAAAAACGTGTTTCATGTACAGTAAGTCGATCTACTAATGTTTCCCACTCAACTTTTCCTGCCTTGCCGTGGGTAACATAAGCAAAATAACTTTTATATTCACTTATACCCAGCTCTTGCATTCGAATCGAAAGCTTTGACAATAAAAAACTTTTGCGCAACTCAGGTAATGTGATACCTGTACGCTCTTCAAGCAAAATCACCCATAAGGCATACTCGTCATCACTCATTGGCATCAGTTCATTCAGCTGCCATCGAGCTTGAGTCACTTTATTCTCCTGAGCCTGAATCACTAAGAGATTCTCATCATCTGTTCACATACACCGAATTAAATTGAAAGCGATTAAGCTATGCAACTTATAAACGGAAACCAGCAACAGAGTTACGCAATTCATTTGCCAATTCAGCAAGATTACCAATCGATGCAGCAGTTTCATTGGTACCTGCTGATGTTTGAGTGGTAATTTCCTGAATTACGTTCATGGTGTCAGAAATATTAATCGCGGCACTTGCTTGTTGTTTTGCAGAATCAGAAATTGTTCGAATCAGTTCGGCTAAGTGAGTTGATACACTTTCAATTTCTTCAAGTGATTGACCTGCATCTTGTGCTAGTTGCGCACCCTGTACTACTTCCGAGGTACTTTGTTCCATTGAAGCAACCGCTTCGTTGGTATCTGTCTGGATAGCTTTTACCAGTGCTTCGATTTGTCGTGTTGCATCTGCTGAACGTTCCGCGAGTCGTTGTACTTCATCGGCAACAACCGCGAAGCCTCGACCTGCTTCACCGGCCATCGCTGCCTGAATGGCGGCGTTTAATGCCAGGATGTTGGTTTGTTCCGCGATGTCATTGATCAATTCAACGATATCACCGATTTCCTGAGATGATTCACCAAGACGTTTAATACGTTTCGATGTTTCCTGAATTTGCTCACGGATGGTGTCCATACCATTAATGGTTCTTTGTACCGCGTCAGCACCTTTGTTGGCGATGCCAACTGATTTATCCGCTTCATCAGCCAACTCACCCGCGTGGTTTGATACCGCTTCGATGGATACCGCCATTTCGTTGATTGCCGCACTGGCTCCGGTAATTTGCTGCGCCTGATGGTCACTCGCTTCAGCAAGATGAATCGCTGTAGCCTGTGTTTGTTGTGCCGCTGACGATACTTGTTGAGTTGTATCATTGATGGATGTTACCAGTGAACGTAACGCGTCGATGGTGTAGTTAACCGAGTCCGCGATGGCGCCGGTGATGTCTTCAGTTACTGTTGCGCTTACTGTTAAATCGCCATCCGCCAGGTTACCCATTTCATCAAGTAAGCGTAAAATTGCTTCCTGATTTCTGGTATTGGTTTCCTGAACTGAAGTACGTGCTGTTTCCGTTTCGTTTAACTGCTTCTTTGAATCACGGAAATAAATTACTGCGATTAATACGATTAAAGCAAGAGAGAGTAAACCCAAAAGTGTTACTGCAGTTTGAGCAAGACGTCCGCCTAATGTGTTCTGATAAGCATTGGATAAATCTTCAACCTGTTGCAACAAAAGTGCTGATGAAGATAGTACACCTTCTGCTGCGTCAGAAACCTGGAACATTTCCGGTGAACGTTCAAGAATAGCACCAACCTGGTTACGTAATTCTTTAAATAAAGTTTGTACATCTTTTAGTTTTGCCCGTGACTCAGGATGAGCGATTCGCTTAATCCCTAAATTCGGGTTACCACGTAACATGTCCTCTACAACACGCCCAAACAGTGCTGCATCTCGACCAAATCGATCTGCTGCGGTAATAGCTTCTTCACCACCGTCTAATACCCGGTTAACGTTACCTGAGATGCGTTGCGTTAACATCAACTGACGTGCAGCAATATAAACCTGATCGGGTGGCGCACCTTGCTCAGCCATAATCGTTACAACTTCATCTGATACCGCTAACAAGTTAGGAATTTGTTCGTTGATTGCGCCAACTAAAGAACGCATGTTTGTTACAACATCACGACGCTTAAGAATCGTATCAATGTTCGCTTTGTATTTGCGCCATGTATCATCAAGGTCATGCATCATACCCAGACCGGCAGCTTCCGTTATGTGCCATTCCAGGGTTGTATCAAAGGCATCACGATCTCGTTGTAATTTTGGGAAAGCTTTAATATCGCCACGACCCGCCTGCGACGCAAGTTTTGCCAGCTGTTGGGTAAGTACGCGTTGATCACCAATTCGGTTAATGTATTCACGATCTTTCGATTCCTGAATAACGATTAAACTATAGGCAGCACCCATAATGATCATTGAGAGTACCAACATAACTATTAAGTACACCATTAATCGGCCTGAACTTATGCCCGAAAACAGGTCTTTTTTACTGAGCTTCATGATTAACTCCTAACCTCGACAATTTGTGTTGTCACAAGATAAATACTCACTACGGATTACTTTGTATTTTTAATCCCGCAGTCCTTCTTAAATAACAATGCACCCAATATACATTGTTCATTTTTCTAAAATATTTAACCGCTTCTTACGGCTACTTCTATAAATCCCGGATCTACTGCCAAATTATCCATGTTAAAAATACCCCAATGTGTATTCCCTTTGCGGAATGCACCGTGTAAGTATTTTTTCAGATTGTCTGAAACATCTGGCACGTTATTGGTTCGCTCTTCTTCAAAAAAATGTCGCATACCAAAAACTTCATCGACCATTAAGCCCGAAACCAACTCACCTTTTTTAATTAAAATAATGCGAGTTTTACGCCCGGGTTTTATTGCTTCACCATCAATAAAATCCTTTAAATCCATTATCGGCAATAACATACCCCGGATATTGGCAATGCCTTTTACCCAGGAAAGCGCGCTAGGCACTCGCGTCATTTCAGGTGAAACCAGAATTTCATCAACTTCTTCTAATTTTGATAGTAAGTTCACATTGCCTAATCTAAAACCTACACCAGACCATGTTCTTCTCACTTCTACCTGCTGTGGCAAACCTAATGCTTTTGTGCGACTTCTTACTTCAATATCCTGAAGTAATGCATAGGCTTTTAAATCAGCAGACATAAATCAATTAACCTTCGCTTATAAAATAGCGCTAAGTTTTTCAAGCAAAAGAGCTTCATCAACCGGTTTTGTAATATAGTCTTTTGCGCCTTGACGCAAACCCCACATTTTATCGGTCTCTTGATCTTTTGTTGTCACAATAATGATGGGAATATTCGCTGTTTCAGGGGCTTTCGTTAAAGCTCGCGTGGCCTGAAAACCATTCATACCCGGCATAACAACATCCATTAAAACAAGATCCGGCTGCTTAGCTGTTATTCGCTCAATACCCGCTTCTGCATTGTCTGCTGATTCCACTGTGTGGCCGTTTTTCTCAAGTATTGCTTTGAGCACATGGACTTCCGTTGGTGAATCATCCACGATAAATATATTAGCCATCCGTTTTCTCCTAATTCTAAAATGTTACGGCGTAAGTTTTATTTAATACTCTGAAAATTATTTCAGAGATAACAACACACTAATCCAGTACAAGCGACTGGATAGCACTTAGTAATTCATCTTTAGTAAAGGGTTTAGTCAGATATTGTTCTGAACCCACAATACGGCCACGAGCCCGGTCAAAAAGCCCATCTTTGCTCGATAACATAACAACAGGGGTATTTTTAAATACTTTATTATTTTTAATTAATGCTGTCGTTTGATACCCATCAAGTCTCGGCATCATAATATCAACGAAGATAATATCCGGCTTATGATCGGTAATTTTTGAAAGTGCTTCAAAACCGTCTGTTGCGGTAAAAACCTCACAGCCCGCTTTTTTCAATAATGTTTCCGCAGTTCGACGAATCGTCTTACTGTCGTCAATCACCATCACTTTCAGATCTTGAAATCCATCACTCATTGTTTGTTCTGCCAACATCCTAATGTGTACCTAACCATATGATTTTATTCGCTTTATCATTCTCACACGAAAACATGCAAACTTTGTCACAGTTAGGTAATATATTTAACACAGATTTTAACATTATTCCATAAGTATTTATAATCTATAGAATAATTCACTTTTTACTATCCATATCCGAATTAAAAAATAGGCCTACTTATAACCTGTATTTTAATTCATAAAATGACATTTAAAAACATTATTTTATCGTTTTTTAAATGTTCAGTACTAAATATCGGCAAATTTCTCTCTAACTTAAGAAAATATCACCATGACCTGGTGGATAACTAGCGGTATAGTGCGGTGATAGAACAGCCCTTAACTCAACAAAAGAGTAAGAATTAAGCTATGTCACTTAAAATCGGCGTTGTGATGGATCCTATTAAGGACATCAATTTCAAAAAAGACAGTACCCTGGCCATGTTGCTGGAAGCCCAATCTCGTGGTTGGGAACTATATTACATGGAGCAAACTGATCTCTATATTGCACACGATGTTGCGCGTGCAAACATGAAAAAACTCAAAGTATTTAATGATGCAGATAACTGGTTCAAGGTAAATTCAGGGGTAGATCTGGCTCTGGATTCACTCGACGCTATTTTGATGCGTAAAGATCCACCGTTTGATATGAACTATATATACAGTACCTACATACTGGAAAAGGCTGAGGAAAAAGGCACCATCATTATTAATAAAGCACAAAGCCTGCGTGATGCGAATGAAAAACTGTTCACCAACAACTTTTCTCAATGTACGCCACCCACATTAGTTTCGTCACAGGCGGAACATATCAAGGCCTTTTATAAAGAACACAAAGACATCATTCTTAAACCGCTTGACGGTATGGGTGGAGCGTCGGTCTTTCGTATCAAAGAGGGTGACGCTAATCTCAGTGTCATTATTGAAACCTTAACTGAACACGGCACTAAGTTAACCATGGCACAGCGTTTTATTCCCGAAATTAAAAAAGGTGATAAACGTATTCTGTTGATAAATGGTGTGCCTGTACCTTATGCGCTGGCACGTATTCCAGCTAAAGGTGAAACACGTGCTAACCTTGCCGCAGGCGGTGAAGGTGTTGGTATTGAACTGACCGACCGTGATCGTTGGATATGCGAGCAAGTTGCCCCACTATTAAAAGCAAAGGGACTTATTTTTGTTGGCATTGATGTTATTGGTGATTACCTTACCGAAGTGAATGTCACCAGCCCAACGTGTATTCGTGAATTGGATAAACAATACAATATTAATATCAGTGCATTATTAATGGACTGGATTGCAGAGCAAAAGAATTAACCGCCAGACTAAACAATAAACATATCAGGATATGTTGTGCCTCACTTTTATTTAAATCGTTTTTATACCTTACTTACGTTTGTTATTTTTGTTGCTCTAAGCAGCTCTTGCCAACAGCAACCTCGCGAACACCATGACAGTTTCTTAGCCTTTGGCACGATCATTAATGTCACTTTGCTTGATGTGGATGATAAAACGGCTGAAAAATCTTTTCGACATATCCGTGAAGATCTGGCGATTATGCATAGGGTTTGGCATGTCTGGGAGCCTGGCTCATTAATGCGCATCAATAGTTTACTGCCCTACAAAACAGAATTTTCAGCATCACCCAGTGTGTTAGATGTTGTTCATATTGCTAAAGATTTGGCGATAAAAAGCAACCATCTATTCAACCCTGCTATCGGAAAACTGATTGCCTTATGGGGCTTCCATAGTCACAAACAACCGGGAATACAGCCATCAGATAAAGAAATTCAGGCACTGCTAAAACAAAATCCTACTCTGGAAAACATAAGCATCAATGGTGTGCGAATGAACACTAACAATGCTGCGGTAAAAATTGATCTTGGTGGTGTTGCAAAAGGGGTAGCGATTGATCGTTTACTTTCATATCTAAAGCAACAAGGGATTCATAATGCACTCATTGATACCGGCGGCGATCTTAAAGTTATCGGCAAACATGGTAATCGCCTCTGGAAAGTTGCCATTCGTGATCCTCGTTTTACAGGCTCTGCAAAAACGGATAAAAAAGATTCTATTGTCGCTTCTCTTGATTTGAATGATAACGAATCCGCTTTTACATCAGGAGACTATGAACGATACTTTAAAAATATAGAGAACAAAAACAAGGATAAACATTTTCATCATATAATAGATCCTCGAACAGGTTATCCTGCTGTTGGAACACAATCGGTTACTGTATTACATGAAAATGCAGCAACAGCAGATGCTGCAGCAACGGCTCTTTTTATCGCCGGACCAAAGCAGTGGGTAGAAATTGCAAAAGCAATGGGGATAAAATATGTTTTACTTATTGATGAGAATGGTAAATTACATATTTCTTCAGCAATGCAAAAACGCATAAAACTTGAACAGGCTCGTGAAATTGTAGAACGTGTTAGTTTATAATTTGAATTATGAATATGAATAACCCAACAATTAATCCCGTCGCGGTTACCCAGAGTGATCGTATGAGCCTGACCATTTTTTTCGCGCTCGCTATTCATGCGATATTAATTTTAGGGATTAGTTTTGATTTGATGGACAGCAACAACGATGTCATCACCACAATGGAAATAACGTTAGTTCAGCAGCGTTCAACTGAAGAACCGGAAAAGGCGGACTATCTTGCGCAAGCCAATCAACTCGGTGGCGGCACACAACAAAATAAAAGCCGTCCCAGCAGTCCTTTTTCAAATCCATTACCTATTCCGGAAAAAGGCTTTGCGCCAAATAGCCGTCGCGCAATGACCCCCCCTCATTTTAAAGAAGCACAAAAACAAACCGAAATAATGAGTGTTGATCAGTCAAAGAAAAAAATTAACAGCCAACAATTTAAAGAAGAAACACCGGTCACGACAAAAAGTTTAACCGCGGCACAGCTTTTTGAGCGTAGCCAGCAAATAGCAAAACTCAGCGCAGAAATAAATAAATTAAAAGATGCCTACCAGCAAACGCCTAAGAAAACATGGTTAGATGGAATAAATGCCAAAGAATATCGTTTTGCCAGTTACATGGATGCCTGGCGCATCAAAGTAGAGAAGGTTGGTAATCTTAATTACCCTGAAGCAGTCACCCAAAAAAAACTCTCTGGGAGTTTATTACTTCTTGTTGAAATTAATCCTGATGGAAGTATTTATTCTGCCAAAATACTTCGATCTTCAGGCTATCGTGAGCTTGATCGAGCTGCATTACGTATCGTCAATATGGCAGCCCCCTTTCCCCCCTTAACCAAAGATATTCTTAAAGATACTGATATCTTACAGATCCCCCGAGTATGGCGTTTTCAACATGGCAGCCGCTTACAAACTTCTGTTCAATAAGTGTATATCACTTGATATAACCTTATATCTCATCAATACTTTAGCTATCGTGAATATATTAAACCGAACATACAATGTCCGATAAATTCTCACTCTGTAATCATTTTCTGATTGCGATGCCGAGACTGAATGATCCTAATTTTGAAAAAACGGTAAGTTATATTTGTGAGCACAATGAAGAAGGTGCGATGGGAATTGTTATCAACCGACCAACCGAACTTACCTTCGCGGATCTTTGTGAACAGCTCGACATTGAAATTACCGATACAGATACAATGAACTATCCTATTTTTGATGGTGGTCCCGTTGAAATGGATCGCGGCTTTATTCTTCATAGTCCTGTTGGTGAATGGGAAAGTACCCTATCGGTGACCAAAGATATTGGCTTAACCATGTCGCAGGACATTATCCAGGCCATTGCAGATGGTTACGATTCTGATAACAAACCTCCGGAAAATTTTATTATTACTCTTGGTTATGCCGGCTGGGGTGAAGATCAAATAGAATACGAGATATCGGAAAATGCCTGGTTAAATGTGCCAGCGAGTAGTGACATATTATTTCACACTTCGGTCGAAAATCGTTGGACCGCTGCTGCCGCATCATTAGGTATTAACCTGGAACAGCTATCAACTGATATTGGTCATGGTTAAATATGGCTAGCTTAATAAAAACGCAACGCACTATATTAGGCTTTGATTTTGGTACTAAACGCATTGGCATCGCCATTGGGCAAGAAGTAACCGGCACCGTTAATCCTTTGGTCACAATAAACGCAGTAAAGCATAAACCTGACTGGGATAAAATTTCGAAAATAATAGAGGAATGGCAGCCAGATTTATTCGTAATAGGTTTACCTCTGCATATGGATGGAACGGAACAACCGATGACTCA
This sequence comes from Gammaproteobacteria bacterium, assembly GCA_030594815.1. GTDB lineage: Bacteria > Pseudomonadota > Gammaproteobacteria > UBA6429 > Thiohalophilaceae > JAGLTQ01. Next base: position 16,139 of record JAUVEN010000039.1, on the reverse strand, counting down.
AGCGGCAAGACGTTTTTCAAACCAGCTAAATGGCCGCTATCAAATCCCTATTGCATTAATGGATGAACGATTAAGCTCAGATGAAGCAGAAAGCATCTTAAAAGAACGTTCGGGTTCCGATTCTATGTTCCCAGACAAGGCACAAATTGATATGATATCGGCCCAGCTAATACTACAAAGCTGGATGTCGTTAAAAAAAAATGAAGCGGCTGCCACATAACTTACGGATAAATAACGAATAATGACAGAGCGTCAGCAAAGCAAAGACCTCGATACCCCTGCCCTTCTGGATACCTTATCCAGCGAATTACGTAATCTATTAAAAAACCGCAATATTGAAAACCCCGTGATGATAGGCATTCACACTGGCGGTGTTTGGGTGGCGAAAGAATTACACAAAAAATTAAATATTGAACAACCGCTCGGCACATTGAATATCACATTTTATCGTGATGACTTCACTCGCATTGGCATGCACCCTCAAGTACAACCGTCCAACTTGCCCTTTAATATTGATGATCAGCATATTATTTTAGTTGATGATGTACTTCATACCGGACGTACCATTCGTGCAGCATTAAATGAAATTTTTGATTTTGGCAGGCCTGCATCTGTCATCCTTGCTGTGTTGGTTGAGCGCGGTTGTCGTGAGCTACCTGTCTCTGCCGATGTTGCAGCAGCACAAATTACACTGGATGAAAATCAGCACATCAAATTAAGTTGTGATGAAGAAAATGGCTCCACATTAAAACTTTCAATTGAGGAGGAAAAATGAAGCCACACGATATCCAGTTGGATGAAGATGGCATGCTGCGTCATTTCCTGACCATTGAAGGTCTTAAAAAACAAATGCTAGTCGATATTTTAGATCATGCAGAAAATTTCTCATCGGTCAGCATTCGACAAGCAAAAAAAGTCCCTCTATTAAGAGGAAAAACTATTGCTAACTTATTTTTTGAAGCGAGTACGCGTACTCGAACTACTTTTGAACTTGCAGCAAAACGTTTATCTGCAGATGTTTTAAATATCAACATAAATACTTCAGCCACCAGCAAAGGCGAAAGCTTGTTAGATATGTTGCATAATCTCGAAGCCATGCAAGTGGATATGTTTGTAGTAAGACATCACAGCAGTGGTGCCGCACATTTTATTGCACAACATGTCGCGCCACATGTTAGCGTTATTAATGCCGGTGATGGCCGTCATGCCCATCCGACTCAAGCAATGTTAGATATGTTTACTATCCGTCGACATAAACAAGACTTCACAAAACTCACTGTCGCTATTGTCGGTGACATCATGCACTCACGCGTGGCGCGCTCACAAATTCATGCTTTGAATACACTTGGCGTACCTGAAATTAGAGTCATCGGTCCGCAAACCATTATTCCTAAAGAAGCGGCACACCTTGGCGTGCATGTTTATCATGACATACAACAGGGTTTACAGAATGCAGATGTAATTATCATGCTTCGCCTGCAACGTGAACGTATGGAAGGTGCCCTGTTACCCAGCGAACATGAATACTTCCACATGTTTGGTTTAACCGAAGAAAAATTGAAACTCGCAAAACCTGATGCGATTGTAATGCATCCTGGCCCAATAAATCGTGGTGTAGAAATCGAATCCAGTGTTGCTGACGGTCCGCAATCAGTCATTCTTGAACAAGTAACACATGGCATATCGGTTCGTATGGCAGTTATGTCGATGGCACTCGGTCGCTCCTCTCTTGCTGATGGAGGACAAAGCTAATGGGAACACATCAAGTGCGCATTAAAATAAGCAATGGTTTAGTTATTGACCCCGCCAACAACATTGAAACAAAACATGATATTTATATTTCAGAAGGTCGCATTGCAGCAATAGGCAAACAACCTGATGGCTTTACAGTTGATGAAACCATTGATGCAAGTGGTTGCCATGTTATTCCGGGCATCGTTGATTTACGTGCCCGCCTCAGAGAACCCGGCTTAGAAAATAAAGGCACTATAGTTTCAGAAACCCGTGCCGCTGCAGCGAGTGGAATCACCACACTCTGTATTCCACCCGATACCACTCCCGTTATTGATACCACATCAGTGGTTGAGTTAATTCATCAACGTGCCAATGAAGCGGGCTACGCAAATGTTGTTACCCTTGGCGCACTTACCGCCGGACTCAAAGGTGAACAGCTCAGTGAAATGGCATTGTTAAAAAAATTCGGTAACTGTGTCGGTGTCAGCAATGCATTAACCCCTGTTTCAAATAGTTTAATTATGCGTCGCGCTATGGAATACGCAGCAAGCTGTGGTTTAACCATATTTTTACATGCCGAAGATGAAGGCTTGGCCGGAAATGGCTGTGCCCATGAAGGTGCTATCAGTACACGCCTCGGCTTACCCGGCATTCCAGAAACAGCAGAAACCAATGCAGTTTCAAGAGACTTGCTACTCATAGAACAAACAGGGGTTCGTGCACATTTTTGTCATATCTCCAGCGCAAATGCTGTGCAAATGATTGCACGAGCACAATATGATGGTCTACCTGTAACGGCTGATGTGAGTGCACATCATTTACATCTTACCGAAATGGACATTGGTTATTTCGATAGTAACTGTCATGTCCGACCACCGTTACGAACACAACGTGATCGAGAAGCACTGATTGATGCTTTAGCCACTGGAAACCTTAATGCAATTTGCTCAGACCATGAACCACATGATGCTGACGCAAAACTTGCCCCCTTTAGTGAAACCGAAGCAGGCATTAGCGCATTAGAGACATTATTACCTTTAGCCCTTCGTTTAACTGAAGATCTTTCACTCAGCGATGTAATTAACCGCCTGACCGCACAACCCGCAAAAATTTTGGGGATTGATGCAGGTACTCTTTCAGTTGGTGAAAAAGCAGATATCTGTATTTATAATCCAGAAACAAACTGGATATTAAAAACAGAAAACATGTTAAGCGCAGGTCGCAACACACCGTTTGCCGGCTGGGAATTTAAAGGCAAGGTCATGCAAACACTATTACATGGCAAAGTCGTTTATTCAGCTCACTACTCGTAAAAATTAAAGAGTAAAATAAAATTATTATGAAACATCGAAACACAATTTTTGTTGAAGACTGCGAAATTTTATCTCACCAGGCTTATGATGGAGATCAATTCATCATGCGCGTGCAAGCACCTAAGATTTCAGCTAAAGCAAAGCCAGGGAGCTTTGCTCATTTAACGGTTCATCCACTTCGTCCAATGCGCCGTCCAATTTCTATTATGCGTGTTAACAAAGACTTAGGCTGGGTTGATTTTTTATATAAAAAACTCGGTGAAGGTACGGCACTACTTGCAGAACGAGAAGTGGGTGAAAAAATTAATATCTTAGGGCCAATTGGTAAACCCTTTGAAATTAAAGAAGAACGTAAACGTCCATTATTAATTGGTGGTGGAGTTGGAATGCCTCCCATGGTTTTTATTGCAGAGCACTGTTTTCAATTAAATAACGAACAGCAAGGCGGTTATGAACCTCTCGTTATTTTAGGTTCTGAAGTTCCTTTTCCTTTTACAACTAAACCTTCTGAAATAATGGTGCAGGGAATCCCTGATGGCGTTATTGCCGCAATGCCTTTGCTTGATGATTGGGGCATTGCATCACGTCTTGCCAGCTTACAAGGTTATGCAGGCACGTATGAAGGATATGTTACTGACCTTGCACGTCACTGGTTACAAGCCTTATCGGATGAACAGCGCAATGAAGTTGAAATTTATTCATGCGGACCACACCCCATGCTGGAAGCCGTTGCCAAACTGGCTAAAGAATTTGATTTACCTTGCCAGGTATCACTAGAAGAATTTATGGCTTGTGCCGTAGGTGGCTGTGCCGGTTGTGTTGTTGAAGTACAAACTGAACAAGGCCCTGCAATGAAACGTGTTTGTGTTGATGGTCCGGTGTTTGATGCTTATACTGTTTTTTCTTAGAGCTGGAAGTCATTAATTCTTTAGAAACTTCATAGTCACCTTCGACCAGCTCACACCGTCATGATAAATATTTTTCTCTAGATAAATTGTATCATCATCTATTTTAACAATGACACCACTATACTCTCCCATGTATTCACCCACGCCTAAAGTATAAACTTGACCGCGTTCATCTTTGATTAATACTTTTTCTTTATTATCAGTTTGTATTGAACCAATATACTTTAAACAACCTAACGAAACTTTATTATGTAGCTCTCCAAAAGGCTCCCGAACCATCAAATTGAGGAGGCCGTTCAGCATCATCCAGCGAATGCATTTTTTTCTTTTATACTCATTATGAAATAACTTTTTAAGGTTTTTTCGTAAAATATAACGGCTAATTAAAGAACCATCAGCAAATAGACAATAACGATCCTGGTTATTTTTGTTGTCGTACAACAGTAATTCTTGTGCTTTCATCGTTCTGCATTCAATAACATTTTCTCTCATCACAAGACCGGAATATGGATTAGGCATACCAAGAGGTGGTTCTATAAATTCTCCACGCATCGTTTTTAATGCCAGGCACTGAGGGTTAAAAGCACATTGATTGTTAACCCATAAACCACCGAACAGATGCGGGAACAAACCTCTCTCGCCAAACTGCTCGAATGACGTACACGTTTTAAATAAACTTAAACATAATATAAAAAGCCCCGTTAATATAAAATTAGCGGGGCTTTTTTATTGGTATTAGAAACCAAATAATTATTCTGTTTCCTGAATAGTCACACCTTCTAATGAGGCTGCGAGTGAATCTGCACCAGCACCTTTGCTGTCACCGAGTTTAATCATCAAACGAAGTTCATTTGCAGAGTCTGCATAGTTAATGGCATCTTCATAAGTGATACTTCCTGCTTTATATAAATCAAACAAAGACTGATCAAACGTTTGCATACCCATGTTGCGTGACTTCGCCATTAAACTTTTCATTTTATGAATTTCACCCTTACGGATCAGATCCGACATAAGGGGTGAATTAATCATAATTTCAGCACATAAAACACGACCGGTTCCATCCGGTGTTGGGATAAGTTGTTGTGCAATAAAGGCACGAGTATTGAGCGATAAATCCATTAATAATTGATTGCGACGATCTTCAGGGAAGAAGTTAATAATACGATCCATGGCCTGGTTAGCATTATTGGCGTGTAATGTTGCTAAACACAAATGCCCCGTTTCTGCGAACGCTATAGCATGATCCATTGTTTCACGGGTTCGTACCTCACCAATCAAAATAACATCAGGCGCTTGACGCAAGGTGTTCTTTAACGCTTCTTCAAATGACTTTGTATCCAGACCAACTTCACGTTGCGTTACGATACAACCTGCATGATGATGAATAAATTCAATCGGATCTTCGATGGTAATAATATGACCCGTTGAATTTTTATTTCTAAAACCAATCATTGAAGCGAGTGAACTTGATTTACCGGAGCCTGTAGCACCGACAAACATAATCAAACCTCGTTTGGTCATCGCAAGCTCTTTTAATATGGCAGGTAGACCAAGATCATCCATTGTTGGAATAGTGGTTTCAATTTTACGCAAAACCATACCGGCATTGTTACGTTGCATAAATGCACTGACACGAAAGCGACCTATACCAGAAGCTGAGATAGCAAAGTTACATTCGTTATCTCTTTCAAACTCTTCTTTTTGTGCCGGCGTCATAATACCCAGAACAATTTCTTTTGCCTGAATTGGAGTCAATGTCGCCTGAGTCACAGGGCCAATTTTGCCATTAACTTTTAAACTCGGTGCTACACCTGCTGTGATAAATAAATCAGAGGCATTCTTGTGCACCATTAATTTTAATAGTGATTCAAACTCCATAAACCAAACCTTTTACCTAATTTTGAAACTAAATTATAAGAATATTCTCAAACTATAAAATACCGTAGAACGGGTATACCTAAAGTTCAAATCTAACCTGTTTAAACGACCAGATTCCCGCTAAGAACATGCGGGAATGACGTACATGTGCCACAAACAAATCAAGATTTAATTAATTAAAAGCATCTTTACTCATTGCTTTCATTTTCGCATCTTGCTTACTCACCACACCTTTAGCAACAAGATCCTGCAAACATTGATCCAGGGTCTGCATACCTATACCCTGACCGGTTTGAATAGCAGAATACATTTGCGCAACTTTATTTTCTCGAATTAAGTTTCGAATAGCCGGCGTACCAATCATAATTTCATGTGCAGCAACTCGACCACCACCGATTTTCTTTAATAGTGTTTGCGCAATAACGGCACGTAATGATTCCGATAACATTGAACGAACCATATCTTTTTCCGCTGCGGGGAATACATCAATAATACGATCGACTGTTTTAGCTGCAGAAGTTGTATGTAATGTGCCAAAAACCAAGTGACCCGTTTCTGCCGCACTTAATGCAAGTCGAATAGTTTCTAAATCGCGCATTTCACCAACAAGAATAATATCGGGATCTTCACGTAATGCTGAACGAAGTGCTTCACTAAAGCCTAAGGTATCGCGATGTACTTCACGTTGGTTCACTAAACACTTTTTACTTTCGTGAACAAATTCGATGGGATCTTCAATCGTCAAAATATGTCCGTACTCGGTATCATTTTTATAGTCGACCATCGCTGCCAGGGTTGTTGATTTACCAGAACCGGTTGGTCCTGTTACCAAAACGATGCCACGAGGCGTATCAGAAATTTCTTTAAAAACAACAGGTGCATTTAATTGCTCAAGTGTCAGAATTTTTGATGGGATGGTACGAAACACTGCACCCGCACCACGATTATGATTAAATGCATTTACACGAAAACGCGCTAAATCGGGTATTTCAAATGAAAAATCGGTCTCGAGAAATTCTTCAAAATCCTTACGCTGCTTATCATTCATGATGTCGTACACTAAACTGTGTACCGTCTTATGATCAAGCGCAGGAACATTGATCCGTCGTATGTCACCATCTACTCGAATCATCGGAGGTAAATCAGCCGAGAGATGTAAATCTGAAGCGTTATTTTTGACGCTAAAAGCAAGTAATTCGGTAATATCCATGATATCTCTTTATATTTTGTAATTCGTTATTATCTGTATGCAAAACATATCTTCATCTTGATAAAGACATGTATCGGTAAACAGTATCATTTCTTAAGCTCAAAGTAGTAAATACTTAGCACTAAAGTACAATCTCACTATGAATCACGCAAGTCAAAATACTATCGCTGAGAATATTAAATTTATCAGGAACCGCATTGCGGATATTGAAAAAAAATATTCCCGACAGCCGGGCTCTGTGCAGTTATTAGCTGTCAGTAAAACCCGCCCAATAGAAGATATTCATGCTGCTTTTGCAGAAAATCAGTTACATTTTGGCGAAAATTACCTACAAGATGCTTTATCCAAGATAGAAGACAACCAAAATCAATCTATAGAATGGCACTTTATTGGCCCTATCCAATCCAATAAAACACGCCAAATCGCACAGAATTTTAGCTGGGTGCATACTATTGACCGCTTAAAAATTGCACAACGACTTAGTGAACAGCGAGATCCTGAACAAAAACCACTCAATGTCTGTATCCAGGTCAATACCAGCGGCGAGAATAGTAAATCCGGCATCAGCATTGAAGAAACACTGACCTTAGCCAAACAAATTAGCGAGTTACCCAATATCCAGTTGCGAGGATTAATGACCATTCCAGCATCAATCGATGATTTTGAACAACAACGACTACCATTTCGTTTACTGCGTGAATTAAAAGATGAACTACAATCCCATAGTATAGAGCTTGATACTCTTTCAATGGGAATGAGCAATGATATGGAAGCTGCCATTGCCGAAGGCTCAACTATAGTAAGAATCGGTACAGCGATATTTGGGCAGAGAAATAAAAACGATTAGCCACCAAGAACACGAAGCACACTAAGAAAAAATATTGAATGACTATCCCTGAACAACCATGTATCCGTTGAGTCGAGCAATAAAAATACTCTTTTTCCTGTGCCCACTGTGTTCCCCGTGGTTTAAATGTTTTTGATCTTCTTTGTGTCCTTGGTGCCCTTCGTGGTTTAATATATTCTAAATTTTTAGGTAAAGTTAAGTTTATGAATAATCAAAGAATTGGGTTTATTGGTGCGGGAAACATGGCACGCAGTTTAATTGGCGGCTTAATTTCCAGCGGTGTTAAAAGCGATCGTCTTTTTGTTACCGATCCAAATGAAGACATTCGCAAATCATTTACAAAAGATTTTTCAATTAAAACTTTTGCGGATAACCAGGAGCTTGTTGAGCAATGTGATGTCATTGTATTTGCTATCAAACCACAAGTTTTAAAAATGGTTGCGACTGAAATCAATGCAAAGAACTCAGCGCTTTATTTAACTATTGCTGCTGGTATCCCCAGTGAAAGCCTAAACAATTGGTTAGGCTCTAATAAAGCAGTAGTTCGCTCAATGCCAAATACACCCTCTTTAGTGTTAAGTGGTGCTAGCGGTTTATATGCCAACAGCCAGGTATCTGAAGAACAAAAAGAAATTGCTGAATCCATTTTACGCGCTGTCGGTATTACCGTTTGGGTTGATGACGAAGCTCAGCTTGATGCTGTGACTGCACTCTCTGGAAGTGGCCCAGCGTATTTTTTCATGGTCATGGAAGCCATGGAAAAAGCGGGCATAGAGCTCGGCTTATCTGCGGAAACATCGCGTTTATTGGCCATTCAAACTGGTTTTGGTGCAACGAAACTGGCATTAGAAATGGACGATGCACCTGAAGAATTAAGAAAGAAAGTCACCTCACCTGGAGGGACTACCGAGCAAGCGATTAAGACATTTGAAGAAAAAGGTCTGGTTGAGATTTTCAGCCTGGCAATGAAAGCGGCACGAGATCGTGCGGAAGAATTAGCCAAAGAACTAGGTAAATAAAATGAATCCACTCAGTAACGCCGGTGTTTTTTTAGTTTCAACTTTATTTGGCTTATACATTTTAGCCATTATGTTGCGACTTATTCTGCAGATAGTGAGAGCAGATTTTTATAACCCGATCTCACGCTTCATAGTAAAAATAACCAATCCACCTTTAAAGCCTTTACGACGATTTATTCCTGGCTTCGCCGGTATTGATATGTCATCAGTTTTTGTCATGCTGGTTCTACAAACCTTGGAAATTTTTATTATCACCTTAATGCGTAACTTTCCCACACCCGATATTTTAGGTTTATTCCTCTATTCTACTGTTGAATTAGTTACCCTGGGATTTTATGTATTCTTATTCTCTATATTTATTATGGCTCTGTTGAGCTGGATCAATCCAGGCCAATACAATCCTGTTAATAATTTATTGCATCAAATTACTGAACCTGTGTTACGCCCAGCGAGAAAAATTCTTCCCCCGATGTCCGGCATGGATTTATCTCCTATGTTGGCGATGGTGGGTTTATGGTTAATCAAACTCTTGTTGCTTGATCCTCTTGGCCATTGGGCGGAGGGAATGATGTATCCCACTGCTCAAGTAATCATGAACTAAATATCGCTAAAAAAATATTATAAACAAGGGTATTAAAAAAGTAGCCCGGATGTAGCGCAGCGAAATCCGGGGTTGGTTTGATGTTATCTCCCGGATTACATTGCATTTCATCTAGGCTACTCTAGCCCTAAATCTACGTCTAACTTTTATAAATGGGAAAATGAAGATCTGCTGTTAAGTCTGTATGTGCAACCCAACGCCAAAAAGGATGAGTTCATTGGGGAATACGGCTATAGCCTGAAGATTCAAATTACTGCTCCCTGTTGATAATAAAGGCACACAAACACTTACTTAAATTCTTAGCAAAAACCTTTGCTGTTCCGAACTCTCACGTCAAACTCATAAAAGGTGAAAACCAGCGAACGAAACGTGTAAAAATTTTAAGCCCAATTAAACTCTCCAATTTAATCCTCCCTCTAAATTCAGCACTTCTTGTTCGAAAACCCCTTTAGACTTATTAAAATAAAGCCATTAACTGTGAACAGCATCACAATTTATTTAAACTATTTATCCAATAAAACTAAATTAGTTTCTCAATTTGCCGTTATATTTCTTAGTCTTAGCCTCTTCTGTTAAGATATTGCTACATAGAATGTAGGAAAATTGGCAAAGAACGCTTAAAACAAGCATTAATCTTAAAAAAACTATTATAATCAATACGTTAACAACTTACTTTTAGGAATAGCATGGCGACCGACCGTTTTACAGATCAAATGCAAGCATATGGCCGTTGGCGGTCAGATATCACTGAAGCGATTCAAAAATATCAAACATGGCTTGAAGGCAATAAAATGAGCTCGGCTGAAGTCGAAATTCGTATTTTTGAACTCATTGAAACGCTAAAATCTGATCATCTCACCATTGCTTTTGTTGCAGAATTTGCACGCGGTAAAACCGAGCTGATCAACGCTATTTTCTTCTCTGAATACGATAGACGGTTACTGCCTTCTGAAGCAGGCCGTACCACAATGTGCCCAACCGAGCTTTTTTATGACTCTGAGTCAGATCAAAGTTATATCCGTCTTCTTCCCATTGAAACGCGTTTAGAAGATACCAGTATTCAAGAACACAAAAACAACCCGATTAACTGGACCTCAATCACTCTTGATACCAGTTCATCTGAAAAAATGGCTGAAGCCTTTCTCGAAGTTGTTAAAACAAAACGTGTACCTTTACCTGTTGCTGAAAAACTGGGGCTTTCTGATTACCGTGACAATGAAGAAGACAACATGGTTGATATTCCCATGTGGCGTCATGCCTTAATCAGCTTCCCTCATCCCCTATTGAAAGAAGGTTTAACTATTCTTGATACCCCGGGTTTGAATGCATTGGGAAATGAGCCGGAATTAACTATCAATATGTTGCCGAATGCCCAGGCTGTAGTCTTTGTCCTGGCTGCAGATACCGGTGTCACAAAATCTGATATGGATATGTGGAAACAGAATGTGCAGCCCTTAGGTGGTGATGCCAAACATGGTCGTATTGTCGTGCTCAATAAAGTGGATACTTTATGGGATGACCTTAAAAGTGAAGAAGCAATTCAAAATAGCGTAACCACACAATGTAGATCAGCCGCTAAAATGTTGAAGATAGGAATCGAAAATGTCTTTCCTGTTTCCGCACAAAAAGGGCTATTAGCTAAAATTCGCCATGACACTGAATTGCTGGATAAAAGTAACATCCTTGCTTTAGAAGCCATTCTTGCTCAGGATATTTTGCCGCAAAAGCAAAAAATTGTACGGAATAGTATTGTTTCTGAAATTGGCGGTATGGCTGAAGAGTCTCGTACCCTGATTTCATCCAGACTCAATGACACCAATAAACAGCTACAGGAACTTGCTAGTTTAAGCGGTAAAAATGAAGATGTTATTGGTCACTTAATGAAAAAGACCCGTGAAGAGCAAACGATTTATCATAAAAGTGTAGAAAGCTTTCAAGCCAACAAAAAATCATTCTCTGAAAATCATCAGAAGCTGATGTTAGCTTTAAGTTTGACCAAGCTTGATGAATTGATGGCAAAAACACGTAAAGATATGACCGGTACCTGGACTACGAATGGCTTAAAAGGTGGTATGAAAGAGTTCTTCGATATCATATCCAGTACGATTACCGAAGCCTCACAACAGGCAGATAAAGTAAACATGCTGCTGCAAACCATTTATCGTTCATTTAATAAAGAACACGGCCTCTCTGATGTTAAGCCTAAATTATTTAGCATGGGCAAATATAAACGTGATTTGGAACGCCTGAATCACGAAGCCGAAGCGTATCGCAGCAGTGCGAAAATGGCGGCTACCGAACAGGCTTTTGTTGTTAAAAAATTCTTTATTTCAATGGTGAGCCACGCCAGAAATACATTCTTCCAGGCGCATCAGGAAGTTGAAGCATGGGGCAAAGCAGGTATGGCTCCACTGGTTTCTCGTATTAAAGAACATAGAAACCAAATGGAAAAACGTTTAGAAAGTTTGCGTAAAATTAATGAGTCACGAGATACACTGGAAACACGAATCTCTGAGCTTGAAACAAGTGCAGAAGCACTAAATACACAACTCGCTGATCTTAATATGTTGATGGATACTCTAAACAGACCACTTGAAGATTTTATCTCTAGCGGTGATAAAGCCCAGGTCGCCTAGTTATCTGGTTAACCCCGTTTGTTTTTAAAGGCCCATCTTTTCAGATGGGCCTTTTCACTTATAAATTGTAGATCTACACCATTATTATTTCTGTCAAGCGGGTAAAACCTCGTGTTATTGTCTATATTTATAGTTAAACAATTACAAGGAGCAATAATATGACTTCATTTCGCTTTATCTCGCGTTTTTTCGGTTTAGCTTTACTTTTAACTCTTCCGCTTAGTGGTTACGCAGAGAATGTCACAAAATTTGGAGATTACGTTATCCATCATACTGCGTTACCTACTGATGTGTTATTACCAAAGGTTGCCAAAGCTTATAAAATTAAACGAAGTAAAAATCGTGGCATGCTTAATATTGTTGTACAACATAATGGCAAAGGCGTAGCTGCAAAAGTAACCGGTACTGGCACGAATCTGAATTCACAATTAAAACATTTGCAATTTAGAGAAATAAAAGAGGGTGATGTTATTTATTATATCTCTAGTTTTAGAGTGACAAATAAAGAAGTCATTACCTTTAAAGTTAAAGTTCAGCCCGCAGGTTCAGGAAAATCACATACTGTTAAATTTAAAAAAGAGTTTTATACGAATTAATAAAAGTGATTTTGTAAAATGAACGAAACTATGCCGGAGTAAGTTTGAATTACTCCGGCACCCTTTGCTTATAAAAGCCTTCCTCACATATATAAAGAAAAATTTTGTATAATACTCGTTTTAAAAATTCGAGTAGAAAACAATGAGTACAGAACAAGAGTTATTTGCCCGTAGCGAATCAAAATGTGAATTATGTTCCGCAACTGAAAACCTCGTAGTCTATGAAGTCCCACCTGAATCAAATGGTAATCCAGAACAATCTGTACTACTCTGCGATACATGCAAAAATCAAATAGAAAATCCTGACAAAGTAGATGCTAATCATTGGCGCTGTCTTAACGATAGTATGTGGAGCCAGGTGCCTGCTGTGCAAGTATTAGCCTGGCGTATGCTTACTCGCTTAAGTGCTGAAGGCTGGCCGCAGGATTTACTTGATATGCTTTACCTGGATGATGACTTGTTAACCTGGGCACAAGCAACGGGTGAAGGGCAAAGTGATGACGGCCAAAACGGTAACACCACGATTAAACACATGGATTGTAATGGTGCCGTTCTTGCAGCAGGTGATACGGTAACGCTAACAAAAGACCTCAATGTTAAAGGTGCCAATTTTACCGCCAAACGCGGAACGGCTGTTCGAAGAATTTCACTTGTTGCAGATAATTCTAAACAAATAGAAGGCAAAGTGGATGGACAGCATATCGTTATCTTGACTGAATTTGTTAAAAAATCGAATTAAAAGATTCAACCACGAAGTTCTTTGGGTACACAAAGAACACTAATTTTTTATTTAGTTGAACCACGGGGAATACTGGGTTCACTGGGAAATATTTTTATTTTTAATGTTCCATCCCTGTGTTCCCTGTGGTTCAATTTTTTCTTTGTATCCTTACTGATAGTTCAATCTTAAAATCCACGGTAAAACATCACTCCCGCAAAAGCCATAATCATTATACCGGCAACCTGCCTTACCCACGGTTGTTGAATAAATTGATTTAGCGTTGAAGCAAACACGCCCATCAGCAATAAATTGGGTAATGTTCCTAAACCAAAACTTAACATCAATAGTCCACCTTCAAGTGGGCTTTGTGTTGAGATAGTCCAGATAATAACGCTATAGACCAGACCGCATGGCAACCAACCCCAAATCAAACCTAAGAAAAATGCTTGTCTATATGTTGTTACCGGCATAAAACGTCGGCCAAAAGGTTCCAATCGTTTCCAAACAACCTTACCGCCTAACCGTTCTATACTCGCAAGGCCTTTCCACCATCCGGCAATATACAAACCTAATGCCAGCATGAATCCCGCAGCAATAATTTCTAACGTTTGTTGAATGGAGTAGATTGTGATCAAGTGACTACCTAACCAGCCAATACCACCCATTAAAATTCCAGCAAGCGTATAACTACTAATTCGGGCTATGTTATAGGATAAAAGAAAAGGTAATACTTTTAAAAAATTTTGTTTTGCTGTTTTATTTTGTTCGGCACCTAAATTATTTCCCAGCCCCATACATAAGGCACCCACGACTCCTCCGCACATGCCAACACAATGCACACCTCCAAGTAGACCCACAAGAAATGCCGCTAAATATGAAGTCTCAATCGTCATAATAATTATTTAACCAGTTCTGGCTTTCGTCGTATTAAATAAACAATAAGAAAAATAACAGGCAATCCCAGAACTGCAGTCATCATAAAGAAAGATGAATATCCCATTTCATTAACCATACTTCCTGAGTAACCACCTAAAAGCTTTGGAAATAGCGTCATCAGTGAACTTAAAATAGCATACTGAACTGCCGTAAAAGATATATTGGTTAAGCTGGAAAGGTACGCAATAAATGCGGCACTCGCCAAACCTGCACTAAGATTATCAGCAGCAATAACAAAACTCAGTAAGATAAGATCATGACCATTGTGCGCTAATAACATAAACAATAAGTTTGTTAATGCAGATAATACGGCGCCCAACAGCAAGATACGCATCACGCCATAGCGCATTGTCATCATACCGCCAACAAAACCACCCACTAATGTCATGATAAGACCAAAAAGTATTGCGGTAGTGGCAATTTCATTTTTTGTAAAGCCCATATCTTGATAAAACACATTTGAAATTACGCCTAAGACAATATCTGATACCCGGTAAAATCCAACCAGTAATAACATGAACAGCGCGGCTTTTCCGTAACGTTTAAAGAAGTCCATAACGGGCTCAACATATGTGTTATAGACCATTTCACGGTTTACAATCTTCAATGCGACTAAGAGATACATTGCTCCTAACGACAACAATAAAGACAGGGATAAACGAACAAGTTCATTAATAAAAGCAATCGAAAGATCGAAATTAAAAGTATTAAAACCAAAAATAAATGTTGCGACCATAACCAAAAACATTAATACAAATCGAATATAGTCAGACAAGTCATGCAAATAACTATCTTCTTTATTATTCTGATCGGGTTCACTTATTAGTAAAGTCGTTACCACACCAACCAACATAACCGCTGACATGATTAAATATGTTGTTTGCCAGGCTGAATAAATATATTGATTTTCAATACCAAAAAAGGCAGCCAAATAAAGTCCGCCTGCTCCTGCCACCATCATTCCAATTCGATAACCGGCAATATACATCGCTGACATTGCTGCCTGATATTTTTTACTGATAATTTCAATACGGTAAGCATCAATCACAATGTCCTGTGTGGCAGATGAAAATCCTAAAAGAACGGCAGCAATTGCCATGCCCTCTAAGCCCTGAGCAGGATTAGTCATCGCCATTAAAGTAATGGCACTCATGACCAATATTTGTGCAACTAACAACCAACTACGTCGTCGCCCCAGTAGAGAAGACAAAACAGGTAAGGGTAATTTATCTATAACGGGAGCCCAGACAAATTTAAATGAGTAGGCTAATGCCGCCCAACTAAAATAAGTTACTGCAGAACGATCGACTCCAGCTTCTCTTAACCAAAGAGATAAAGTCGAAAAAATAAGGAGTAAAGGCACACCAGCAGAAAAACCAAGAAACAACATCGTCAAAACACGACGATTTAAATAAACTTTAAATGCGCTCGACCAGCTGGTTGCAGATGTTAAATCAATTTTTTCTGACATGTTAATCCAGATAAAAGCTTATCTATTATTTAATCTCAAAATCATAGTCAATCGTTAATGGTGCATGATCAGAAAACCATGACTCTTTATAAACAGAGGCTTTTTTTATTTTACCTTTTAAACCAGGCGTTACAAATTGATAGTCAATACGCCAACCGACGTTGTTTGCCCGTGCATTACCCCGGTTTGACCACCAGGTATATTCACCTGATTTTTTATTCACTTCACGAAAAGCATCTATATAGCCCACTTCATCAATTGTTTTAGTC
>JAUVEN010000036.1 GCA_030594815.1 Gammaproteobacteria bacterium | reverse complement strand
TAATAACGATCAATAATTGTAGTTAATTTTGCCATTCGATTTATTTCTTCTTTTATATAATTTTGGATTTTGTCCCTGGATTCGTAAACGGAGCTTCCCTGCACCACTTCTCCCGCTAAAGACATGCGGGAATAACATAGTTGTTTATTGTGTAATCATTTCATAATCGTGTGTAATTTCTACAGATTTACCCAACATACTCGATGCTGAACAATATTTTTCAGCAGATAACTCGACTGCACGCTTAACATGTTTTTCGCTAAGCTCTTTTCCTGTAACAATAAAATGCACATGAATTTTAGTAAACACTTTTGGGTCCGTTTCTGCTCTTTCCGCTTCAAGTTCAGCAACACAATCATCTACTGTTTGACGTGATTTTTTCAAAATATGCATAACATCAAATGCAGTGCAGCCACCCATGCCAAGTAATAACATTTCCATGGGGCGCACACCCAAATTACGTCCACCATGTTCTTCTGGTCCATCCATGACAACAGAGTGACCGCTGCCTGATTCACCAATATACATCGCACCTTGAACCCATTTTATGCGTGCTTTCATGTTATTTTTTCTCCTAAACTGTAGAACATTGCCCTGTGTATTTTTGACTTAACTCTATTCGCGCAGTAAGCTGATGCACGGCTGATAGGACGATTAACCGTAATATCGGTAATAATTAAGAAATCAATTCACGGATGGATGATATACCAAAATGCAAAAACTTACTTTAGCAACGGATAAGGATTAATATGCGTCAAACGCCTTCTGAAATGACCGGTATCCGATCACTGGATAAATTTCTGGAACACTGCCATAAACGGCATTACCCAGCTAAAAGCACCATTATTTTTGCCGATGATAAACCAGATGTACTGTATTTTACTCTTGATGGTTCGGTAACGGTGCTTATCGAAGATAGTGATGGTCGTGAAATTGTGCTGGCATATCTCAATAAAGGTGATTTCTTTGGTGAAATGGGCCTGTTTGATGAACAACACAGCCGTAGTGCCTGGGTACGCGCCCGTATCAGCTGCGAAGTTGCTGAAATTAGCTATACCAAATTCCGCCAGGTAGCCCAGGAACATCCCGATATTGTCTTTGCCATGGCATCACAGATGGCTGCCCGTTTACGTGTTACCAGCCGTAAAGTGAGTGATCTTGCCTTTATGGATGTAAGTGGTCGTGTTGCCCGTACATTACTCGATTTATGCAAACAACCCGATGCGATGACCCATCCTGATGGTATGCAAATCAGAATTACTCGTCAGGAAATAGGAAAAATTGTGGGCTGCTCACGTGAAATGGTGGGGCGTGTTCTTAAAAGCATGGAAGAACAAGAACTTATTTCAGTCAAAGGTAAGACGATTGTGGTGTTTGGGACGCGGTAAACCTTAAAAACCCAACGCAAAGGCGCGAAGAGCGCAAAGGTTCGCAAAGGAAAACCTTTAGAAGAGCTATATTTTTAATTGTAGGTTGAGTTAAGGAGTAACCCGACGAACCCAACAGCATTAAATTGTTGGATCCGCTACGCTTGATCCAACCTACGAAATCAAAATAATAAAACTTTGCGCTCTTTGCGCGCCCTGAAGGTTGTTGTAAACAACATGAGGAAGTACTCTTGGGGTGCCTCTGCGTCCTTTGCGTTAGATACCAAACTTTAGAAAAACAATTCAGCTAATTTTTCACCCGGCTCATCAGCACGCATAAACGCTTCTCCGACTAAAAAGGCATTCACATTGTGCTGCTGCATTAAAGCAACATCTTCCTGATTATGAATTCCACTTTCTGTTACCACGATACAGTCATCAGGTATGAGTTTTAACAAATCAATAGTTGTTTGTAATGACGTTTCAAATGTACGCAAGTTACGATTATTAATTCCGATCATCGGTAGGTCTAATGGTAAAGCACGTTTAAGTTCCTCTTCGTCATGCACTTCAACCAATACATCCATTTCCAATTTAATCGCTAAAGCACATAACTCATTTAATTGTTCGTCCGTTAAACAAGCAACAATTAATAAAATACAGTCTGCCCCCATACTACGAGCTTCATAAACCTGGTATGGATCAATAATAAATTCTTTACGTAATACGGGTAAAGCACAAACTTCACGAGCTTGCTGTAAATAAGCATCACTACCCTGAAAAAAATCAACATCAGTTAACACTGACAAACATGCCGCTCCACCTTTTTCATATGATATAGCAATATCTGCAGGTACAAAGTTTTCCCGCATAACACCTTTACTTGGTGAGGCTTTTTTAATTTCAGCTATTACAGCAGGTTGGCCTGCTTGAATTTTTCTTTGTAGTGCATAAACAAAGCTACGTAGAGGTCGGGCTAGCCGAGCTCTTTCAACTTTCTGTTTTATATCTGCTAGAGAAACTAAAGCGCGATGCTCTTCAATTTCTTCGAGTTTACGGTTGATTATTTTTTTTAAAATGTCTGGGGTGCTGTTCATTTTTTTACGCTCAGATTAAACGCAAAGAGCGCAGAGACGCAGAGGCGCAAAGTTTTTAAATATTATGTCATTGCAAGAAATCACGAAACAACCTTCAGAAAATGATATCTTTCATAAGATTGCCACGGTCATGTTATTCCCTCGTAATGACAGCAATTGTTTTTCTTTGCGTTCTCTGCGTCTCTGTGGCCTTTGCGTTAATTACATACTATTAGATAAATTTACCAATTCTTCAAATTTCGCTTTAGCTGCACCAGAAGTAATCACTTCTTTTGCTTTTTTTATGCCTGCTTCAAGGCTTTCAGCTAAACCTGCAACATAAATTGCTGCACCCGAATTAAAAGTCACTATATCTTTTGCAGGGCCGGCTTCGTTGTCTAATACTTTTTTAATAACGGCTAATGATTCTTCTGCTCCACTGACAGCGAGTTCTGAAATATTTGTTTTAGTAAAACCAAACTCTTCGGGTGTAATGCTATAGCTCGTTACTTTGCCATCTTTTAATTCAGATACTTTTGTCGCGGCACCAATACTGATTTCATCCATGCCATCTTCTGAATGTACAACCATGACATGATTGCTGCCTAACTTATTTAATACCTCAGCAAGCGGTTCTACCAAAGCATCTTCAAACACACCTAACAATTGATTAGGTGCACCGGCTGGATTAGTTAATGGACCAAGTACATTAAAAATTGTTCTGACTGCCATTTCTTTACGTGGACCAATCGCATGTTTCATTGCGCTATGATGCATAGGCGCAAACATAAAGCCAACACCCACTTCATTGATACACCTTGCAACTTGTTCCGCATTTAAATCAAGCTTCACACCTGCAGCTTCTAATAAATCTGCACTGCCAGATTTACTCGATACGGAACGATTACCGTGTTTAGCAACAGTACCTCCGGCAGCAGCAACAACAAAGGTGCATGCTGTAGAGATGTTAAATGTATTGGATCCATCACCGCCGGTTCCAACAATATCAACGACATGATCGCCGCTAACTTTTACACCGGTAGCCAGTTCACGCATCACTTTTGCAGCTGAGGCTATTTCATCTACTGTTTCACCTTTCATACGCAAACCAACCAGGAAACCACCGATTTGAGCAGGTGTAGCTTCGCCGGTCATAATAATGCGCATGACATTATTCATTTCATCAGCAGTTAAATCTTTACCTGCTAAAACAGTTTTAATTGCCGCTTGCATATCCATCAGATTGCTCCAAAAAATTTAAACCTAACGCAAAGGCGCAAAGAGCGCGAAGGAACGCAAAGTTTTTGTTTTATAATATTTTTTAATTAATCTTTTCTTTTCGAACCTTGGCGTACTCTGCGTCTTTGCGTTAAAGTCTTTTGACCTTACTTAGCTGAATCCAAAAAGTTTTTTAACATAGCATGGCCATGCTGAGTCAATATTGATTCAGGGTGAAACTGTATACCTTGTATTGGATACATTTTGTGCCGCACACCCATAATTTCATCAATGGTGCCACCTTCCGTTTCAGTCCAGGCTGTCACTTCTAAATAGTTAGGCAACGTTTTTATATCAATCACTAAAGAATGATAACGTGTTGCCTCTAAAGGGCTATAAATATTTTTAAAAACACCTTCGCCTTTATGAAAAATTTGTGAAACTTTTCCATGCATAATTTCTTTTGCGTGAACAATTTTTCCACCAAATGCCTGTCCTATACTTTGATGTCCTAAACACACACCAAGAATCGGTATCTTTCCTGCGAAGTGGCGTATCACATCCATAGAAACACCTGCTTGATTTGGTGTGCATGGACCTGGTGAAATAACTAAGTATTCCGGTTGCAAGCGTTCAATATCCTGTATTGAAATTTCATCATTACGATGTACCTGCACATCAACCTTAAGCTCACCGAAATACTGAACAAGGTTATAAGTAAAGGAATCATAATTGTCGATCATTAAAAGCATTTTAAAAATCCAACGCAAAGGCGCAAAGAACGCTAAGGAACGCAGAGGTACTACAAATTATTAACAACACGCTGCACACCATTTTTCAATAAAGGAGTATTAAAGTTAATTAATAAACCCAACTTTTTATTACTCAATTTTAAATAAGATAATAATTGAGACTTATGTATTGGTAATACATTTTCTACAACTTTTAGCTCAACTACTACTTTATCCATAACCAACATATCCATTCGATATGCAATATCTAAATCAACGCCTTTATAGCTTGCTGATACCGGAATTTCTATGGCACATGGTATTGAATTCAATACCAGTTCCTGCTGTAAACTTTTTTGATAAACCGATTCTAAGAGTCCATTCCCTAATACTTTATGAACCTCTATTGCAGCACCAATTATTTTCTTAGATATCTCATTCTCATTCATACCACCCTCCTTGGTTTTCCTTAATCATATATTCTAACACCCAACGCAAAGGCGCAAAGGGCGCTAAGATCCGCAGAGAAGAACCTTGCCATTGCGAGAGAAAAAAATTACCACGGTAATCTCTAGAAAAATAAGATCCATCACAATGATTGCCGTGCTTTGCTCGCAATGACAAAATCATTAAATACTTTACTTTGCGTTCCTTAGCGCCCTTTGCGCCTTTGCGTTGAAATCTTTTGACTTTGACTATCTATGCACTTTATCAAGACCGGCTTCTGCCATGGCAACGGCACGAAATACGGCGCGTCCTTTATTCATGGTTTCATCCCACTCATTTTTTGGCACTGAGTCATAAACAATACCTGCACCAGCCTGTATATGTAATGTTTTATTTTTTATTACTGCTGTTCGAATAGCAATGGCCGTGTCCATATTGCCGTGCCATGAAAGATAACCTACCGCGCCGGCATAAACACCACGTTTAACAGGTTCAAGTTCATCAATAATTTCCATTGCACGAATTTTAGGCGCACCACTAACGGTACCGGCAGGGAAAGTAGCACGCAATACATCCATTGCGCTTAAACCATCTTTTAACTTACCCGTGACATTAGAAACAATATGCATGACGTGTGAATAACGTTCAATCAACATGTTTTCTGTTAGTTTCACGCTACCTGTTTTTGCGATTCGACCTACATCATTACGTCCTAGATCGATCAACATTAAATGTTCAGCAAGTTCTTTTGGATCGGCTAATAATTCAAGCTCAAGTAACTTATCTTCCCGAGCTGTTTTACCACGGGGACGTGTACCTGCAATAGGTCTTACCGTAACTTCACCATCTTCCAGGCGGGTTAAAATTTCAGGTGATGAGCCCGCAACATGGAAATCACCTAAGTCTAAATAGAACATATAAGGTGAAGGATTTAATCCACGTAAAGCACGATAAAGATCTAGCGGTCTGGCTGAAAAGGGAATCGATAAACGTTGCGACAATACAATTTGCATTGCATCGCCATCGGTTATGTACTCTTTTGCTTTTAATACCGCAGCTTCAAATTCATTCTGATCAAACCCAGAAACAAAATCATCTTCACTGACTTTTACAGATTTTGATTTAGCAGGATGAACAATATGACTATCAAGCTGATTCGTTAACCAGTCTAATCTGACTTGCGCGCTGTCATATCCGCCTTTATTAGCATGTACGATAATATAAAGTTTGCCACTTAAATTATCATGCACAACCAACTCATCAGAAACCATCAATAAAATATCAGGTAATCCGAGCTCATCTTTGTTCGGACAATTTTTTAAACGCGGTTCAATATATCGAATTGTGTCATAACCAAAATACCCCACCAGGCCACCATTAAATTTTGGCAAACCTTCTACTTCAGGCACTTTGTATTCTTGTTGAAATTCTTCAATCCATCTTAAAGGGTCTTCAACCGTCAAGGTCTCAGAAATTTTTCCATCAATTAGAATACTGACTTCATGACCTGAAATACGAATCACTTTCCGGCTGGGCAATCCAATAATGGAGTAACGGCCCCACTTCTCGCCGCCCTGAACAGATTCGAATAAATAAGAGTATGGCCCATCAGCCAATTTAAGAAAGGTACTTAATGGCGTATCGAGATCTGCCAGCACTTTCCGCATTAAAGGTATGCGGTTATAACCTTGCGCGATATACGCGTTGAATTCTTCTTGATTCATTCTTTTTGCCTAATAATAAAAAATACACAACAAACACAACCAGCTATATAAACTGGTAATAGCCCACTATTAGCTATGCCATCGAGTTTGTATTTGTTGGTATTTAATATTCATTATCAGATCAGTTTTTATGCTTTAGTTATTATAATTAGGCCGCGTCAGCTTTACTTAATATATCAGATAACTCAGTCATTGAATCAATGACAGCATCTGGATTCGCTTCACGAATATCGACACCATGATTATAACCATAACTCATGCACGTAATCTGAAATCCTGCCGCACGAGATGCTTTCACATCACTGATTGAATCACCTAACATCATGGCATTTTCAGGTTTAACACCCATTTTTTCTGCTGCATGTAATAAAGGTAATGGATCAGGCTTTTTCTTTGCTAAAGTATCACCACAGATAATGATTTCAAAATCATCATGTATGCCTAAAGTCTTCAGGATAGGTAAAGTAAACTGAGCATCTTTATTTGTAACGCAACCTAATTTGTAACCTTCCGCTTTCATATACTCCATGCCTTCTTTAACGCCTGGGTATAAACAGCTACGGACACAGGTATTTTCGGCATAAAGCTCAAGAAAGATAGGATAGGCTTTTTCAAATAAAGCATCATCCGGCTCACCATCAAGCTGACCAATTAAAGCGCGGCGTGTTAAACGCTCTACGCCATTACCTACCCAGTCACGCACTTTTGCTTCACCGTGAACAGGCATATCTAACTGCTTCATCATTTCATCAACGCAATAAGCGAGATCGGGTACGCTGTCTACCAACGTACCGTCTACGTCAATGAGGATCATTTCTGGTTTTTTATTAATCATATTTAAAATCAAGATCCAACGCAGAGGCGCAAAGGACGCCAAGATACGCAGAGAAAAGAATAAAAGTAGAAGTTACGTTGAGATTGTCTTAGCCACTTTATTCCCTCGCAATGACATTGTTTATCTTTGCGAGCCTTTGCGCTCTTTGCGCCTTTGCGTTGAAGTCTTTTATCTCTTTTTATTTAACTTTCGCTAACTCATCGCGGAACTGTTTGATAACGGTGTCATAAACATTGTCATCGCTATTGTTCTTCGCACTAAATACTGCAGAACCTGCTACGAACATATCTGCACCTGCTTCAGCAATTTCTTTAATGTTGTCTACTTTTACGCCGCCATCAATTTCTAATGTGATGTCATAACCACTTTCATCAATTAACTTACGCGCTTCACGTAATTTAACGAGCGTTTCTGGAATAAAGCTTTGACCACCAAACCCCGGGTTCACTGACATTAATAAAATGATATCCACTTTATCCATTACGTGCTTGAGAATAGATAAAGGTGTAGCTGGATTGAAAACTAAACCTGACTTACAGCCACCTTCACGGATCATTTGTAAAGTACGATCAATGTGCTCTGATGCTTCAGGGTGGAAAGTGATGTAGCTTGCACCAGCATCGATAAAATCAGGAATGATGCGATCAACTGGCTTAACCATTAAATGTACATCGATATCTGCAGTCACACCGTGCTTACGTAAAGCTTCGCAAACCAAAGGACCGATCGTTAAATTTGGAACATAGTGATTATCCATAACATCAAAATGCACAACATCTGCGCCTGATTTAATGACGTTGTCGACTTCTTGACCCAAACTCGCAAAATCTGCGGCTAAAATCGAAGGTGCTATTTTGTAATCTGCCATGCTGTATGCCTCTTGTTTTCTCATGTTTCGCTCAATATTTGAAATAATTGAGCATGTAAATATTTTGAAGCGCAGACTTTACCCGATCCATGAGGATATTTCAGCCTTTTGCTGCGAGCTTTAGGGACATATACTCTATTTATATACTAATTGGAGATAACCATGACCCTACAGCATTATTTTAAAACCCTATTAATCCTCGGACTTTGCTTCTCATTCAGCGTCAGTCACGCCTCTGATACTGCAAAAGAGAAGCGCTGGGCTGAGCAGATTGTCGATAGCATTATGATTGGCGATGCTGAATGGTTAAAACTCGGCAAGAATAAAATACTCGCTATTTATACCGAAAATACCACCGAAAAAGCCATCGGCGGGGCTATTATATTGCATGGCAGTGGCGTTCACCCAAATTGGGATCAAATTATTCGTCCACTCCGTAGTCAATTACCTGATCATGGCTGGTCAACCCTTTCGCTGCAATTACCTGTTTTATCTAACGAAGCTGAATACAAGGATTATATTCCGCTGTTTAAAGAAGTTGCTCCACGAATCAATGCCGGGGTCGCTTTTCTAAAAGCGAAGGGTATTAAAAATATTGTTGTTGTTGCTCATAGTTTAGGTTCATCCATGGCCGCTTATTATATGGCGAATAAACCTGATTCAAGTATCCGCGCATTTGTTGCCATCGGAGTCTCGGGCAATATGCATAAAAAAGATAAAGAGGGCTACCTGACTTCACTTAAAACCATTAAAGTACCTGTGCTTGATATATTTGGTGGTAGTGATTTAGCCCCAGTATTAGAAAGTAAAAAAGCTAAAGCAAAAGTTGCACGCAAGGCGGGAAATAAAAACTATACCCAGGTTGAAATTCCAGGCGCGAATCATTTTTTTGATAACCATGATGAGGTGCTTGTTAAACGCGTACGCGGTTGGTTAAAGAAAAATGCCATGAACACAAAAATTAAATAACAAAGGAAATTCAGGATGACGATTAACACTCTTTCATTAATATTACATTTACTCTCTGCCGTTATATGGGTGGGTGGAATGTTTTTTGCGTACATGTTCTTACGCCCTGTTGCTGCTATGCAACTTGAGCCACCTCTACGTTTACAACTTTGGGTTGGCGTATTTAATAAGTTTTTTCCATTTGTGTGGCTTGCTCTTCTTTTCTTACCGCTAACCGGATATATGATGATTTTTGAAATATGGGGCAGCATGGCGGGCACACCATTATATGTGCACATCATGAACGGTTTAGGCATTGTAATGATATTAATTTATTTACATGTTTACTTTGCTCCTTTCAAACGTCTTAAAGAAGCGGTTATAAAACAAGACTGGCCTGAAGGCGGAAGAAATTTAAATATTATTCGTAAGATGGTTGGACTAAATACTGCGATTGGTTTGATAACAATTATTGTAGCCAGTGCGGGAAGAATGTTTATTTAGATAAAAAAAGCACGTCATTGCGACGACTATAGAGAAGCTGAAATCAGAACTTAAGAAGCTGGCCTCGACCACGCATTAGGGCAGGACGCCCGTAATTAGGATAACGCAGGACGATTCCATGGATGGAATCGGTAGAGTCGCGTCGGGAACGAAGACCGAGCAGTTATCGAGGAGTAGTTGCCGAGGAGGATAATCTGACCAGTGTTAAATCATTTTTTTGTTTGCGACACAATTAGCTCATATGCGGCTTTAATTTCCTGCGTTTTTTCTGTTGCCATTTTTATCATTTCTTCAGGCATCCCCCGGGAAACAAGTTTATCCGGATGATGTTGATTCATTTGTCGGCGGTATGCTTTTTTGACTTCTCCGGCACTGGCAGCATCAGATATCCCTAATACTGCATACGCTTCTTTAAGCGCATCTTCTGTAGATTGTTGTGTGTAATGTGCTTGTCCGGAACCAGATTGATGGAAGTGTTGTTGCCCCATAACCATCTGCACGAGACGTTGATAATCTTGTTTTGAGAATCCGATTTCTTCACTTAAATCTAATAAAATGCGCTCTTCATTTATATCCAGCTTTCCATCCGCTAAGGCACCAAAGATTAAAATCTCCAATAACATTTGCGATAAAGCACGGTTGTGATGAGACACCTGGCGGAATTCTTCTATACAGCGATCAGGGTAAAATTCGACTTGTTTACCTTCGGTAAAATATTCGATAGCTCGTTTAGATTGTTGTTCATCCAAACGCATTTGTTGCATGATTGCACGAGCAGCCTGAATTTCTTCACTACTAACATGACCATCCGCTTTGGCAATGTATCCCAACAAAGAAAATACGGTTTTAAAAAATACTTGCTGAATTTCTATACGATTTCGAACGGTATTAAAAACAGTAGAAAAGTTACCTTGCGACAAACCACGATCAAATATGTGGCCAAAATATGCTCCAATAAGCAATCCCCAAATACTTCCGCCACTAATCAAGTAACCAAAAAAAGCACCTGCTAATTTCCCGCCAAAGCTCATCATTTTCAACCTTAAAATATCGTTATAAAGATGATGCAGTATGGGGATTTTAAAAGCCTTATTCAAGCATACAACACTTAACTTTTAGGTATAAAAAACATACTCAAACTCACGTTGCAAACAACAACATAAAGATCGCGGATTAAAACAGGAAGTTTATTTATATTTTAACTAATTTATTTAATGAGGAGACTTCATGCAATACACGTTCACTCGTTTCAGAAATCTCACTTGAGCTTTCTACCACGCTTTCTGCAATTTGCTGAATAGAGATGATATTACGATTAATATCTTCTGATGCTTCACTTTGTTGTTTGGTTGCTTCTGCGACTTGTTGATTCATTACCGTTATATTACGAATAGAACCGGCAATTTCACCAAGAGACATTGCTGCTTGTTCAACCGAATCCACACTACTACTCGCTTGCTTAGTTGCAGTATGCATTTTGTGAACAGCATCTGTTGTTTTTTGATCCAGGCTTTTTACCCTATATCAACTTATAAATTAAAAGCTTTAAAATCAGTCGGTTACAATCAAATTACCCAAATACATTTTCATCTGGCAATTAAACCCGTAGTCTCCCGCTTTATCCGCTTTAATTGTTAATTCAGCTGTTTTATTAACCGGCAAATCCAGACTTAGTCCAAGTTTTTCAAATATAACTTTCTCTGCACACGGAGAAGGATCTTTTCTTAAAAAAATTAGCGTAACAGGTTGTCCTGATTTAACTTCAATCTGCGAAGGTGTATAAACACCATTTTCTACAACCACTTCAATTTTGTTAGATGAAGTTTTTAATGATGGTGCCTTTTTAATCCAGAACCACCAAACGATTAAACCTATGAGGCTAATACCAATTAAATTTACGATCATCATGCTATTTTACCTTGTGATATTACTTTGACGATTTAAAAAAACGTAACCGATTTGCATTACTCACTACGGTTACTGAAGACATCGCCATCGCTGCACCTGCGATCATTGGGTTTAATAAAATACCAAAGAATGGATAAAGAATACCTGCCGCAACCGGAATACCTAATGTGTTATAAACAAATGCACCAAATAAATTTTGTTTAATGTTACTTAAAGTCGCACGTGAAATAGCAACCGCATCGGCAACGCCATGTAAGCTACCACGCATTAATGTAATGTCTGCACTTTCAATGGCAACATCAGTACCACTACCAATCGCAAAACCCACATTGGCTTGAGCCAAAGCAGGCGCATCATTAATACCATCACCTACCATAGCCACTTGTTCGCCACTTTCTTGCAGACTCACGACCTTGGCAGATTTATCTTGCGGCATAACCTCGGCTATCACCTCATCAACGCCCACCTGCTTTGCAACAGCGTCAGCTGTAAGTTGATTATCACCGGTAAGCATGACCACTTTCATACCAAGATCATGTAAACGTTTTATCGCTGCAATTGAATCTTTTTTAACAGGATCAGACACCGCAATAATGCCTTGTAGTTTTCCAGCCAAAGCTAAATACATACTGGTACGCCCTTGTTGAGAAAGTTGTTGAGCCTTATTTTCTAATGCTGATATATCAACATTATTATTTTTCATTAAATATGCATTACCAAATAACACAGTTTGATTTTCAATCAGACCGCTCACACCCTGACCCGTTATTGCTTCAAACTTTTCTGTTTTTAGTAATGAAACATTTTTATCTTTTGCATAATCCACTATTGCAGCAGCTAAAGGATGTTCAGAACCTGCTTCAATACTTGCACCAAAAGTTAATAGCATATTTTCATCGATTCCTTCTGCAAAAATAACTTCAGTGACCGCAGGTTTTCCTTCCGTTACCGTTCCTGTTTTATCTAATACAACAGTCGTTAGCTTACCCGCCTGCTGTAAGGCATCACCATTACGAATAAGTATTCCCATTTCTGCCGCTTTACCTACACCGACCATAATTGAAATTGGTGTAGCTAATCCTAATGCACACGGACAAGCAATAATTAGCACCGTCATCGTTGTCACCAGGGCATAACTTGCAGCATCAACAGCTGCAAAATTAAACCAAATCAAAAAAGTAATAACACTTACAATTAACACTGCGGGAACAAAAATAGAAGCAACTTTATCTACCAAACGACCAATAGCCGGTTTTGTAGACTGGGCTTGTCTAACCATATCAATGATTTGTGCAAGTACCGTATCTGAACCAATACGTTTAGAGACAAATAAAAATGTTCCACTGCTATTAATTGTTCCAGTTGAAACTTCATCACCGATATTTTTCTCAACCGGCATGGGTTCGCCAGTTAACATTGATTCATCAATACTGGAATGACCCTCAATAATAATGCCGTCAACAGCTATGCGTTCACCAGGACGAACACGTAAGGTTTCATCTAAACCCACTTCACTAATTGATATATCAATTTCTTTTCCATCGCGTAACACGCGTGCTGTTTTTGGCTGCAAGCCAATTAAACGTTTAATCGCTTCACTGGTTTTCCCTCGCGCTTTCATTTCAAGTGCAGAACCAAAATTAATCAAACCTATAATAATCACAGCGGCTTCGAAATAAGCATGACGCGCTAAACTTGGAACGCTGTCCGGGAATAAAACAATAACAAAAGAATAAATACAGGCTGAACCTGTGCCTAAAGCAATCAGGGTATCCATGTTGGCGTTATGTACACGAAAAGATTTCCAGGCACCGGTAAAAAAATGTCTTCCAGAGTAATACATAACTCCAAGGGTTATCAGGCCAAGCAATAACCAGGTAAATTGCCCATTCTCGGCATCAATTTCGGGGAAAAATCCTGTCATACCGCCAATAAATAAAGGTACGCCAACGATGGCTGCCACGCTGGCTTTTTTTATTAATGCGCGATAATAAGCAAATTCTGCAGCTTCTTTCTCGGCCTCTTCATTATCTCCACCTTTTAATTCAGCAGCATCAAAACTTGCGAGCTTAACTGCGCTAATAACATCCGCGATGTCCATCTCGCCCTTCACTATCGCAGTATGTTCTGCAAAATTTACCGTGGCTTCTTCTACCCCATCGACGGAGTTTAAGGCTGTTTCTACAGAGGCAACACAACCAGCACAACTCATTCCGCCAATTGATAAACGTTTTACTATCATAATATTCCTGATTAAATCTGGTTAAATGTTGAGTGGAACAATTTTTAATACTTAAACATCAATATAGTTTATCTTTAATAAAAGTACGTTACAGAATTCCTGTTAATGTTTATATTATTTATGTTTTATCCAGTGTTTTTCGATATTTGACATCTTTTAATTTTTTAAACTGACTCAAGGTCATGCCGGTATTTTTTTTAAACTGACCACTTAAATGAGCAAGACTGCTATAGCCAAGGCGATAAGCAATTTCTGTTGCACTTAATTCATCGTAGATTAAAATCTCTTTTATTCTTTCAATTTTTTGATTAATAAAAAATTGTTCTATCGTAATACCTTCCGTACTCGAAAATATATGGCTTATATGGCTATAGTCATGATTCACCCGTTCTTGTAAATATTGTGAAAGTTTTATTTTTTCGAGCGAATCTTTTTTATGTACCAGCTCAATAATGGAAGTTTTTACTTTATCGATTAAACGGCTCTTTTTATTATCCAGTATTTCAAAACCTAACCGCTCTAACTTTAACTGCAATTTATCCAGTATTTCGCTGGCTATGACCTGGTCTCCAAAGTTGACCTGACCAAGTTCAACAGAAGTAAAATTTAACTGTAACTCATTCAAAGCAGCAATAACGGCTGAATTACATCGATCACAAACCATATTTTTAATGTATATTTTCACTTAAAAATCACCATTGAAATAAAGATACTTAATCGAGCATTCTAAAATAAGACGGCTTATAGGGTTATGCCGTTCACTTAAGAATATAAAAAGTTCCCTCCCCTTCAAGGGGAGGGCCAGGGGGGAGGGGTGATTAAATTATCCCCTCCCCCCTGGCCCCCCCCCCCTGAGGGAGGGGGAATAAAACTAATTCCTAACTGAACGGCATTAGCTAATAGGGCGCTAAATATTACTTAAAGACGTTGAACGTAAGACAGTGCTAGACTCAATATTACTCCAGACAAACAAAAAAATATTTCGAATATATGGAAATCACCATTGTTAGTGCTTTTTTTATTGGCCTTTTTAGTACCGTGCATTGTCTTGGTATGTGTGGTGGAATCATCGGCGCTTTAACGTTCAGCCTGCCTGAAAAAATTCGTAATAATCGAAAACGCTTAATTCCCTACGTCACGGCATATAATTTCGGCCGAATAAGTAGTTATTCTCTTGCCGGCGCATTAGCTGGAGGCTTTGGCAGCAACCTTATTACGCTTTCTCCTGCATATGGCCACCTTGTATTGCAGTTATTTGCCAGTACTTTGATGATCGGCATTGGCCTATACCTCGCGGGCTGGTTCCCCGCCCTTGTTAAAATTGAGCATATCGGGAAACCGATCTGGAAAAAGCTTGAACCAATCAGCCAAAAACTCATTCCCGTTAAAAGTCCCGTGCATGCTTATTTATTTGGACTTGTTTGGGGTTGGTTACCTTGTGGACTCGTTTATACCGCACTTATTTGGTCAACTACTGCAGGCAGCGCAAAAGATGGAGCATTATTAATGCTCGCTTTTGGTGCGGGAACTTTGCCAGCGGTCATGATTGCGGGTATATTAACCGGGTGGTTTACAAGGCTTATTCGCACTCCGTATATCCGGCCACTCGTTGGACTAACAATAATAATAGTGGCACTCTTTACTGGATATATGGCTTTACTGCATGCAGGACATCAGCCTTCGAGTGAGAATGACAGCAATAATCATCAACACATGCAACATTGAAATAAGGTTTCGACTATGAAGACTCAAATTGAACACGACATGTTAGGTCAATCAGCTGAATTTGAAGGCGTGCAACGCACGGCTAAAATCATGGCTGCTACCGATGTTACCGTATTAATTCAAGGTGAAAGTGGTACCGGTAAAGAGCTCATGGCGAAATACATTCACGCCCAAAGCAAACGCAACTCGGCATCTATTGTTACTATCAACTGCGCAGCATTACCTGAGGCACTTGCAGAGTCTGAACTCTTTGGTCATATCAAAGGCGCCTTTACCGGAGCAACCAGCGATCAATGCGGACGAATCCAGTCTGCACATAATGGCACTCTTTTTCTTGATGAAGTTGGTGAACTACCATTAAGTATTCAAGCAAAACTACTGCGCTTTTTAGAAGAAGGTGAGTGTCAGACCATAGGTCAAACTAAAACTGAAAAAGTAAATGTTCGCGTGATAGCGGCAACAAATCGTGATTTATATAAAGAAGTTAAAAAGGGCAATTTTCGGGAAGATTTATTTTACCGCTTAAATGTAGTGCCATTGGATTTACCAAGCCTACGCGATAGACAAAGCGACATAACCTATTTAATTAACCATTTATCTGCACAACTTGCAGCAAAGCATCGCTTAGATGTTCCACGCTATAACATGCAAACAATCGAACACTGCCAGCGTTATGCATGGCCAGGAAATATTCGTGAACTGAAAAATTTTTGCGAACGTACGGTTATTTTATTAAGCGGCAAAACAATCACTGTTGATAATCTACCTTTAGAGATGAAGGCAGATCAAAAGACTAAAACATCAGTTCCATACACTTTACCTGAAGGTGGTGTTGTTTTAGAAAAACTTGAAGCTCAACTGATTAATCAGGCCATGGATAAAAGTCATGGCAATCAAAGTAAAGCTGCTCGTTTACTTGGTTTAACCCGAAGTGCTTTACTTTATCGCATGAAAAAACATGCCATCTAAGTAAAATGCCGATCAGTCAAGCTAATAAATGGTTCCCTCCCCTACAAGGGGACGAGCCCATGGACGGGCGAAGGTAGAACAAAGCAGGAGCAATTGTCGAGGGTTAAGGAGGGGTGATTTATAACTACTCCCTCCCCCTAGCCCCCTCCCTGAGGGAGGGGGTATAAAATGAAAACCTTAAGTGAACGGTATTACTCTCTAAGTAAGTTTTTCTTATTACAAATAATATTAGCGATAGTCGCTCATTGAAAATTTTGACACTAAAAAAATAATCGCTAATACAAAGAAAATATAAAAGTAAGATAAAATTATTGGTAGCAATATCCAGCCACTCTCATATTCTGAGATAAATATTAAATAGTGCCCAAAGATAATACTAAGTACAGCCAGAATAACTGTAACGCTAAATAACGTTATTATAAATTTTCGTAGTGCCTTTTCATCTCCTGCTCCATCACGCATAAATAACCGCAGCGTTTTATTACGTCGTTTTCTTGATGAAACAAATTTTAGTAAAATTAAAAAATCAATAACGAAAATATAACAGATAATATACCACTCATTTAAACGTCCCTATTTTAATTAGTGTTTAATAGATTTTAAAATAACAAACTTTTTATTCGTCGCGACAATCTCACAATTGTTAAATATTTTTTTTAATTTAATATGATAACCAAGATGACGATTGCCAATCACCCATAACTCACCACCTTCATTTAATACATCTTTAGATTGCTTAAACATTTGCCAGGCGACCTCATCACCAATTGCATTATCCTGATGGAAAGGAGGGTTGTTTAATATGAGATCAGCACTGTTTTCTTTCCACCCCGTTAAACAATCATTGACTTGAAAAGTTGCCTCGCGTTCCTTTAATGCGGTTCTAAATGTCTCTTTTGCCGATTCCACTGCCATATATGATTCATCTAAAAAATGAATGACTGAATCCGGATTTTTCTCAGCGGCTAGTAAACCTACAACACCATTGCCGCAAGCAAGATCAATAATATTTTTATATTTTTCTGACTGGGGAATATATTTTAAGAAAAAACGAGTTCCTATATCCAGGCTCTCACGAGAAAAAACATTTGCCTGATTAAAAATAGTATAATTTGTTCCTTCTAAAATATAACTTTTAGGATAAGGGCTTTTTACTGCTTTAATATTATTATCTGTTGTACAAAATATAAGACGCGCTTTTTTCTTTGCAAGAGAGGTTTTTGTTGGGCCGATATACTTTGCAAACAATTTAAGTGTTGAGGTATGTATTGATTTAACCATGCCGGCACCAATAATTGTTGCCGCGCTTGAAATAATCGGCTTAAGTCGAATCAGTTGATCTTCTAATAAAGCCAGGCTTTTAGTCGTTTTAATAAGAACCAGATCATAACTATCTTCAGGTGTTTCGATGCTATTGAATATTTTCAAATTATCTGAAGATAGGCTATTCATAGAGAAATTCTGATAAACGCCTTCATGTGCAAGCCAGGAATCTGTCCACATGGTAAGGGAATGTTCGGAAAGTGCCGAAGCTAAAGCACCAAAGCTATCGTTCATTATAAGAACCTTTAGCTTTTTCTCTAAATTAACTTCTTCATTGATGTAATTTAATAAATACTCATCCGCAGCATCCCATGCGCGCAAACGATCATTTTTTCGATGAGGGTATCGTTCTAGCCGAAACTCGCCTTGTGGTACCTTGAGTATTTCCATGGCTGTATTGTATTAGAAATACCAGGGTAGAGTAAAAAAGAATTATTTAACCTGAGTTACAGTTAAAAAGACACACGTCATTCCCGCATGTTTTCACCCTGCGGGTACAAGAGCGGGAATCTTATCCTTTAAACCATAGATTCCGGTTCGTGCTTTACTTGACCGGAATGACGATATTTTAAAGATAAAGTTGTAGCCTGGATGCAGCGAAGCGGAATCCGGGGGGATAACGTTCATTTGGCTCCCGGATTACATTTCATTTCATCCGAGCTACCTTAAAGATAAAAACCAGTTAATTTTTATCACTGTCAGAAGATTTAACGCCTTTCGAAAATGAGTGTCAGATTAAATTTAAGCTATTACATGTAATCTGACTTCTCGCTATTTGTGAAAGATTTCTAATAGGATTCGCCCCAGGTGATGGTATGTTCCAACTGTTCAATTTTAAATTTTTGATCCGATATTATATATTTTACTACATCACCCACAGAAATAATTCCAATTAACTTTTCACCATCGACAACAGGTAAATGTCGGATATGGTGTTCTGTCATAAGAGCCATGCATTCATCAACTTTTTGGTTTGGAAGGATATGAAAAACACGAGCCGTCATAAT
This sequence comes from Gammaproteobacteria bacterium, assembly GCA_030594815.1. Lineage (GTDB taxonomy): Bacteria > Pseudomonadota > Gammaproteobacteria > UBA6429 > Thiohalophilaceae > JAGLTQ01. Next base: position 8,316 of record JAUVEN010000036.1, on the reverse strand, counting down.
ATCTTTAACTTTAGTCTCTTTTGAAGAACGGTTTTCAAGAATAACTTTTCTTGCATAATCCCGTTCAGAAATCATACCCACTAATTTTTCATTTAAAACAACAGGCAATGCACCTACTGTTTTTTCACTCATTTTTTTGATCGCATCAAAAACGGAGTCCTCAGGTGAAACAGTCCATATTTTATTATTTTGTACACCAAGTAATGTCTCGATAATATTCATCCTTTACTCCTTGTGCTCACGGGTTAATCCTGGAATGTTTTTTCCAGCTTGTTCGCAGATTTCTTTCATTTTTAACAATAACTTATCAACTTCAACTTCATTTTCTTTTAATACTTCTTGCTCAATTTCTGCTGCAATATCGGTCACCATAGGGTATCCCATGGATGTTCCAACACCTTTGATTTTGTGTAATTCAAAGCGAACATCTTTCCATTTATTTTCATTTCTAAATTTTTCTACTTTATCCAGTTTCTCGGGAAGCCCCTTTACAAACTTAACAATTAATTCCTGCATCTTGGCGCTGCGTTTTTCAAAAACATCCTGGACAACACCTTCTTCTATTTCAAGATATTTATAAACTGCTTGAAATAACTTTTCTTTACTAATAGGTTTAGTTAGAAAATCATCACATCCTGCAGCAATACACGTATCATAATCACTTTTCATGGCATTTGCAGTTAAAGCAATAATTGGCTTTTTGTAATTTGATGCTCTTAATATTTTGGTTGCTTCCAAGCCCCCCATAACAGGCATTTGCAAATCCATAAAAATTAAATCATAGGAATTATTAACAGCCTTATCAACAGCTTGCTGACCATTTTCGGCAAAGGTTATATCTGCACCAATGTCCTCAAGCAGAATTGAAAGAAGTTGTTGATTGTCCTCATTGTCTTCAACAATGAGGATACTGCCTTTTACTGTATGTGAGTAATCATATTGATATTTTATGTAGTCTGTTTTTTCAGGTAACTCTGGATCACCCACAATTAATTGTTGCGGATCAATTTTTCCTGTACTTATGCTTACGCAAAACTGGCTACCAATTCCTTGCAAACTTTCTACGGTAATCGTTCCGCCCATTTTCTCTGCAAACTGTTTTGATAGAGATAAACCCAAACCAGTACCACCATATTTACGTGTAGTTGACGAATCGGCCTGAGTAAAGGCATCAAAAACCTTATCTATTTGCTCGGCAGTCAATCCAATACCTGAATCTATAACATTAAAATAAATCTTTTCTTTTTCTAAATCACAATACACTTTTATACTGACTTTTCCCGCCTTGGTAAATTTAAGTGCATTACTACATAAGTTAAGAATTATTTGTTTAATTCTAAGCGCATCATTACAAATAACATTTGGTAATGGAAAATCGTATTCAATATAAAGTTGAATACCTTTGTCTTTGAATTGACTTTTAATGACATCTTCTACGTCAGTAATAAGCTCAACAGGTGAAAAGAAGTTCTTTTCAAAATCCATTCTATTTGCTTCAATTTTTGAAATATCTAAAATATCATTAATGATGGTTAATAAATGTTTACCGTTTTTAATAATCGTTTTAGTCATATCTACCCTGGCTTCTTTCTGCATAGACTTATTGCCAGACAAAGCTTCAGCAAAACCAATTATTGAAGTCAAAGGCGTGCGTATTTCATGGCTCATAACGGCTAAAAATTCTGACTTTGTTCGTGTTGCTTCAAGAGCCTGGTTAGATACATCTTCAAGCTGTATATTTTTTGCGACTAGCTCTTCATTTTTTTGTGTGATTATTTTCGCTGTAATTTTAGCGATTAACCATGCGACTAAAAAAATTAAGGCACCAAACAAAATGGACAAATATAATGTTGTTGCATACTTATCCCGACTTTCTTTAATAAAAGTTTGCGTAACTTCATCTTGCATACTTATTAATTTACCAAACAATACAAATAGTTCTTTATGTGCCTCCTTAGCAAGCAGAATTAATTCGTGCCCCTCTTTAGAATTATTATTAGCAATGAGAAGAGCGATCGCATTTCGAGAAATTCTTTGTGGCATAACAAGGGCTTGTAATACTTCTTTCAACAGTAGCTTTTCTGCATCGTTACTAGGCAACTGAATTAACTTGTCTTTTTCTTTTCTAAAAGATCCTGCAAGCTCATAAAAGGTAAATCTCATCTCATCACGTTCAAAAATATCATCTGTAAAGCTCATCTGTTCCAATACATCCTGGCGTTGACGAACGGTGTCCCGCATTAAGACAACATGAACAATTTTCTTACTATTATTAGAAATAGCATTTGTCATATTAAGAGTAATATTTCTTAACTGATATAGTGAAAAAATACCAAAAATAAGCACTAATACCAAAATACCGGTAAAACCGGTAAAACCGGTAAAACCGGCTTTTACCGCGACATTGGTGTTTTCTAGAGCTGGCTTTGGCATTTATTCATTTTCCATAAATTTCTAATTTTTACACTATAATATAGCCAATTTTGTCGGCAATATTCTATTAAACTTGAATATAATTGACACACAAAGAATGCTTCAATAATACAGGAAGAATCAATCCTCCATTTGTATGATATTGAAGCTTTTCTTGGCATAATCATAATAAACAACAATGGAGTTAATCAATGGTAGAAAACAAAACTATATTAATTGTTGATGATGTTGAAGAAAACATTGCCATCCTGGAGCGTCAATTAAAATCTCAGGGATTTACTATCCTCAGCGCAACCGAAGGGCCTAAAGGCATTCATATGTTGAAAGAGCAACATATTGATCTGGTGCTACTTGATATCAATATGCCCGTCATTGATGGCATCACACTACTTGGTTATATAAAAGAAGATAAACTGCTTTCTCATGTTGCCGTGCTTATGGTTACAGCAGATGATAATGTCAAAACGGCAATGCAATGCCTCAAAAAAGGTGCCTGTGGATACATTACTAAACCATACAGTATGGAACAAATTAAACAACAAATTCAGCATTGTATTAATTAATCATTTTTTTATAAGAGATACCTATGCATCAGGGTAGCTGTTTGTGTGGCAAAGTTAAATTTACTATAACTAATAAAGTTAACGATATTGTCTATTGTCATTGTTCTTTATGTGCAAAGCACAAGGTAGTGCTTTTGCTACTAATGGCAATGTTGCCACTAACCATTTCAAATTTTTATCTGGTGAAGACAATTTAACCGTATATCAATATACGGATACTAGGCCAGAACAAACATCGTTTGTTAAGGTCATGCTGAACGAACCTCGAAGAGGTTCTATAGTGCAAACTAAATTATTTTGCAGCACCTGTGGCTCACCAATAATGAGTAAAAATTCCTCTAGCCCTAATATTATACGTATTCGACTTGGCACAATAGAATCTGATATTAATGAATCTCCTGAAGCACATATCTTTGTGTCATCAAAAGCAAATTGGGAAGAGATCTCGGGTAATCTTCCTCAATATGATGAATATAAACCGAAGTAAAAAAGGAAGATAAATGCCTACAATGTTATCCGTTTATGTAAACGGTGAAAACGTTATTGAGTACGATAAAAGTACGCGCCACCCGGGAAAACAGCGAGAATATCTTGATGGAATGGATCTCGATATGGACGAAGGGATTGAGCTCAATGATGAAATGATTACCTCACCGGATAAAATGCAACGCCTGAACTATGTAGCAATGAGCCTTTTATATGGTATTCATTCTGGGAGCGATAGCATGGTCGGCGCGACGTGTGCATATTTAGTCAATCGGGCGCCTGAACTAAAACAAATACGAGCGGTTGAAAACGGTGAAGAGATAACAATGGATTTAATATTTAATGAGGTTAATTAAATTAATTTAACTTAAATTGCATGGCATAACTTACATACATAGGATATTCAATTTCAGTAGGTGTTGTTGGTAGCGGTAATGATTTTTTTACTGCTTGCTTTGCAGCACGTCGCAATAATAGTGGACCACCACTTGCATCTAATCCATTAATATAACCATTGTCCTTTAACATAAAAGAAACATATATATTCCCTTCCACACCACGGCGACGTGCTATACGAGGATAATATTTATTTCCTTCAATAATCGTTAATATTCTAGATAAATATCTCTGTTTAACAATCCTACTATCTTTTGCGACCTGGCGCTGAACTTCTTTTGCAATCGTTGATGCTGCAGCCTGTTCCTGAACCGGAGACTGAACAACCTTCTTTTGTTTAACCACTTTGCGTGATGGTTTTTCTTTGAGAATGGGTTTGGGTGGGGTAACTTCTTTCACAACCTGTTGCACAGTTTTTTCAGTTTTAGGTAAAAAATTTAGTGAAATTTTAGTATCATACTTAGGTGCTTGCGACTTACTCCCCATCACTACATCAGAAAATTTCATAAACAATAAAGCATGTAGCAATACTGAAACCAGTAGTGCAGTATAATGGACAGGTTGTTCGCCAAATGTCATAACGCTATCACTTTGGTTGCTCTGTAATGATATCAAGTGATTCAGCTCCTGCCTTACGTGCAGCATCCATTACTTTAACGGTAAGACCCAGCTCTGATATTTCATCGCCATGCAATATGACTTGTTTGTTAGTACGGCTTTGCATTATTTCCTTAATTACTTTATCCAGATCACCTGGAGCAATATGTTTTTTATTAATTAACACATGGCCACTGTTATCTAAAACGATTTTTAAAGCTTCTTCCTTGTCTAAACTCTTGGAACTTTCTGCTTCTGGTAAACTGATATCTAACGCCTGATCTTTTACAAAGTGTGCGGTCAGCATAAAGAACACCAGTAAAAGAAAAACAATATCGATTAAAGGCGTAAGCGTAGGGATTTTACGATTACGTTGTAGTCCTTCAAACTCCACTCGTTGTTTCCTTATGGTGATGTACTTCTTCCAAGCCGATGCAATCACTTTGATGAGGTAAATTTTCTATCATAATAGAAGCATATTGATGCATTGCATGGGTTCGACGTGCAGCTAAATTTTCCAACCAATGCAGAATGAATAAAATTGGCAAAGCAACGGCAAGTCCAACTCCTGTCGTAACCATGGCTTCCCATATCCCACCGGCTAAAGCTTGTGCATCAACTTTACCTCCAGCCTGATCGATCACCATGAAGGCTTTAATCATTCCTGTAATGGTTCCAAACAAACCTAGTAATGGTGCAGTATCTCCAAGAAGTCCGAGTGTACGGAAGCCTCGCTCCATTCTTTGCAATTCTTGTGAGCCAATCCGCGTTGCAACACGAACAAGATCTTTCACATTTTCTTTATAAGCTTTGTATAAACCACCAATTACTGCTGCTTCCGGGCCTCTTAACCCAACAAGCAATTCAGTTAGCTTATCTTTCGCTATTGCATCTTGTAACTGAAAGGTAAATTGTGAATTTAAGCGCCGCATACGTATAAAATGTATATAGCGTTCAAGTGCAATACTTAATGCAATAATAGAGTAGATAAAAAGAATCCAGACAACTGGACCACCTTTACTAAATATTTCCAATATATTCATGGGCGTATCCAGCCCAGTGCTGTGACTACTCCCATTACAATGAGCAATGCACTCGCTGTAATTTCAAGTTTTGGTTTCCAGTCTTCCATATGTAACCGTAATTGCCTGCCAAAGTGAGCAACACCAATACCAAAAACAAACGCAGGAATAATGACTGCACCTACACCAAACCCAAGTCCCAAACCTAAACCGGCAATTGCACTGCCTGTTGCTGAGGCAGCGATTAATATTGTTGCCAATGGTGCACAGGGATTTAATGCCATGCCAGCACCCATTACAAATAACCCACCGGGTAAACTACGGCTAGGAACACATGATGGTGTTTTTTTATTAACTGAATCTAGCGTTTGAATATTTACAGAAATTTTTGGTTCGATTTCTGTTTTTTGTTTACGCTTCCATAACAGTGACAGACCAACAAGAATAGTTGCACCACCGAGTATCCATCCAACAACAGGGGACTTAAACCATTCATTTAGTGAGCTACCCAAAAAACCTGCAGCAAGCCCAAGACTACTATAGCCGGTTAAGCGACCTGCAGAGAAAGGGATCACCGTTTTCCATGCATGGTTGGCCGTACCTTCGCTGGCAACAAATGTTGGCCCCAGATAAGGCAAGCAAGTTAAGTTACAAGGTCCGGCACCAAAGGCCAGACCTAAAAATAACGCAGTTGGAATTGTTAAGCTAATCGTTTCAACATCAACCATTAGCTATTGTCTCCACTGCTTGCAGCTACTGCTTTACGTGATTTCCACCAGGACAATAAGTTGGCCTTTTCCCATTTTGTTTGTGCTTTTTTACGTTGTTTAAAGTAAGCAGGATCTGCTTTAAAGATTGGGAATACCGTGTACTTCATCATCAAGACATCTTTATCAGGACAAAACTCTACGCAACGACCACACAAGGTACAGTCTGGAAACAAGACATCTTTATTTTCCATATCAGTATGAATTTCTTTAATGTCCATCGGACACGCTTTTGCACACAAGCCACATTTTTCACAACGTGGTTTAGCATTTTTAACCAGGCGAACTAAGCCTACTTTTCTAAACACAGCATGTAACGCTAACATTGGACAAATACGACAAAATGGTTGGCGCATGGTTAAACCTAAAGCAAGCATCAAACCAAATAAGAAATCCGCGATGATTGAAAGAATCATATAACCGGTGCTTGAAGTGTCAACGTATAGTTGTGATACATCACCGGTCATGAGTGTTGTCATGATCCGGCTGGGACAAATGCTACAAAATGGACTGCCACCGGATTCATCTAAAAACCCAAGACCTGTTAGTAATGGAAAACCAAAAACTAAAAGCCCTAACATAGCCCACTTAATGGGTCTGACTTTCTTTACTTTTTCTTCAGGTAAAGATTCACGTTGTTGTAGACCAATTTTTTTACCAATAATCGTCAACATTTCCTGGAAAAAACCTAATGGACATATCCAGCCACAAAATGCTTTATTTAAAACAACGAACATCAAAATGAATGTCATGAAGGTTACAAAGAAGGGGACTAATGCTTTCATTACATTAGTTCCTGCCTTTATCGCCATACCAATACGGTGATCCATTTGATGTTGAAATGGAATCAATGTGCAGTAATCACCTGTTTTTGTATCATATGCACAAGATAATGCAGGCAGAGCCTGACTGATTTTATCAGCCGCATAGGTACCAATGATCACTGAACCATATACAAGCATAAGAAAACTTGCGACTTGTATTATTTTTCTAATGACAGAAAGATTTTTCCAGAATGGCATTAGCTCTTTCTCCCTTTTGTTTCATTTGAATTTTTACGTGAACGACGTGTAATCACCAGGCCACTAATAAAGCCAAAGGCAAGAACAACGACTCCTAATTGTGTTGATTTCCAATGACGTGGGTCAACGTGATACTTGTCACTAAAACTTGTTTTATAGTGATGATCTTTATCTGAGTATTCACTAAACACTACAAATTCCGCGGGCTTATTGTTTCGACGACCCGGTTTAGTCTCTGCGAAATCATCCGGGAAAGTAAAACGCACAGCACCGTTACGATCAGAAATTTCATTTAATGTCGTTCCATTTGCAGTAGTTAAGGTCACTGCAATCTTTGGTACTGGCTGTCCTTCATGACGCACAACGAAAACCGCATCACGAGCTGCATGATAACGTCTATGTTCACGCGGCAATGGTGAAGGCATAATTTCATAACTTGCTTTTACACCACCAGTAAGCGTGCTAGGACTGAAGCCAGAAGGTTTACCACGCATGTAAGGATAACGAATTGCGACTTCAGTCATGTCTGTAGTTCTTCTTTTTGCAACCAAGGCATGGTAATTATCCATACCCGTTGATTTAACTTTAACTTGATCACCATCCAATGGCAATAATTTTGATTTTAAGTTAGGTTTCCAAAAAAATACTTTAGCACCATGATGTTCTGTTAACTGAAATGATTTAGCAGCCATACGACTATGATTCATTCCAGGTTTATGTTTCATCGGTGCCGGTTGCCATTTCATGACGGCCATCACCTGCATAGGATGACTGACACAAATCACCAAGCCAGCCAACATAGCTATTTTTTTATTTATAATTTTTATTCTCATTATTTACTCTCAAATTTAAAAACACTCATCCCTGAGTGAATAGATTAAGGTTCAATGGAACTTATGAATTAAAACTTATAACGATAACTTAGAAGGAAACTACGAGGAGCACCCGGCGTATAAGAAATATCACCATCAGTATCTTTTTTCACTTCAACTGCATAACGCTCATCTGTGAGATTCTGAATATTGGCAGA
>JAUVEN010000147.1 GCA_030594815.1 Gammaproteobacteria bacterium | reverse complement strand
CAGGAAATTTTACAAAAGTTAAATGAGGCATGGATTTCTGAAGAAGAAGCTGAACTTTCGAAGTTAAGAAAAAAAATAGCAACATTGATTGCTGAGCTTAGGTATACATGGGCCAACACCATGGGTGGCGTGCGCCGTTTTCTTGCTTTTCGTAACCAGGCTTCTATTGATGAGTATCAACTGCACTATGATTTAAGTGGTGAAATCCTTACTAAACTTGAAAAATATGAAAATGATTACACCTTTGAGCAAACGGATGCGATAGAGAGCATTAAGGAATTACGAGCACTTTACGATACACGCTTCAAAGAATTTACACTGATACAATTGAGCGATAAATATCGCACTGATATTCATTTAGTCAAAACAAAAGTGGCATTAGTATTAGCCAAAATTAAACGTAACTTGGATAGTCTTGTTAAAAATCAGCGTGACATGATTGAATCTGAAAGCCAGAGTTTGTTGAGCTTTGTCAGCAGCACAAAAGCATTTGTCTATACCATGTTATTTATAGGCATGGCTCTAGGTTTGGTGTTGGCATGGGCAGTAAGTTTTATGATTACATGCCCGTTAAATACTGCAGTTTCTGCAATGAAAGATATTTCTGAAGGGGAAGGTGATTTAACACTTAGATTAGAGGTCAGTGGTACGGATGAAATTGGCCAGCTTGCCTTATCTTTTAATGGCTTTATTACAAAAATGCAGGTTCTTATTCAAGAAGTGACAGCTTCAACCTCGCAACTCTCTGCAGCAGCCGAAGAAATGTCGATGATTACAGGTGAAACAAGAACCGGAGTTCAGCGTCAGCAAAGTGAAACAGCTTTGGTTGCTACTGCGATTAATGAAATGAGTAGCACTATCCATGAAGTGGCTGCTAATGCTGAAATGGCGGCATCATCTGCTAATCAGGCAGATACTCAAACAGAACAAGGCAAACAGATTGTTAGTGCGACTATGTCATCTATTACATCACTTGCAACAGAGGTAGAAACAGCTGCAACGGTTATTAACCAACTTGAGAAAGATAGCGAAGATATTGGCTCGGTACTTGAAGTTATTCGTGGTATTGCAGAGCAAACAAATCTACTTGCACTTAATGCTGCCATTGAAGCGGCAAGAGCAGGTGAACAAGGTCGGGGCTTTGCTGTTGTTGCCGATGAAGTGCGTAATCTGGCAAGCCGAACTCAGGAATCCACTCAGGAAATTCAGGAAATGATCGAACGTTTGCAAAAAGGTTCTCGTGATGCCGTGACTGCGATGGAAGCCGGTCAGGAAAAAGCTCATCAAACAGTCGAGCAGGCTTCACAAGCTGAAGCTTCGCTTAGTGAAATATCTCAGGCAGTTGCCCAAATTAACGAAATGAATGCCCATATTGCAGAGTCTTCACGCCAGCAAGGTGCGGTTGCTGAAGAGATAAATCAAAACATCGTGAATATTAAGCAAGTTGCAGATGATTCTGCTAGCGGTGCCGAGCAGTTATCAACAGCGAGTCAGGAAATGGCTAATTTAGCGGTAAATCTGGAAAGTCAGATTGCCCATTTCAAAATTTAATCTCTCCTAAAAATCCAAGCCAGTGTTGTCTAAATCGGCAACATTGGCATATTTTAATTACTCAATGATTATTTAACACTTGACGAAGCCCGATATCTTTCGGGTACAATCAGCCCATAATTTGATTCCACCAACTATATTAACGAAGAAAACTGATTAAAATATGTCCAGTTCTTATAATTCTGATGCTATTGAAGTATTAACCGGTCTTGAACCTGTCCGCAAACGTCCCGGAATGTACACCGAGACAGAGCGTCCTAATCACCTTGCCCAAGAAGTCATTGATAACAGTGTCGATGAAGCGATAGCAGGTTATGCAACAACGCTTATTGTCACCCTGTATAAAGATGGTTCGGTAGAAGTGACGGATGATGGCCGTGGTATGCCGGTGGATATCCATCCACAGCAAAAACTCCCTGGTGTAGAAGTCATTATGACTAAGCTACATGCGGGTGGTAAGTTTTCCAACAAAAACTACGAGTTCTCTGGTGGTTTACACGGTGTCGGTATTTCTGTTGTAAACGCGCTTTCTACTAAAGTTGAAGTGTGGATTAAGCGTGATGGCCAGGAATATTACATGTCCTTTGCTAACGGCAATCGCAAAACAAAGCTTAAAGTTACAGGCAAAGTTAAAAAAGGCGAAGTGGGTACGCGTATTCGCTTCTGGCCAGATAAAACGTTTTTTGATTCAGAAAAATTCTCGGTTAACGAATTAAAGCATGTTCTACGTGCTAAAGCTGTTTTATGCACCGGCCTGCATGTGAGCTTTATTGATGAGAAGACCAAAAAGAATTCTGAAAGCTGGTATTTTGAAGAAGGCCTGCAAGCCTACTTAATGGATGAGCTCGGTAAGAAAACCGAGTCGATCCCTAGTCCGCCTTTTATTGGTGAAATGTCAGGTAATTCAGAGTCCGTTGATTGGGCGCTGGTATGGGTTCCTGAAGATCCAAAATCAATTACTGAAAGTTACGTTAACTTAATTCCAACTTCTCAGGGTGGTACACATGTTAACGGTTTACGCACAGGCTTAACGGAAGCCATGCGTGAGTTTTGTGAATTCCGTAATTTGATTCCTCGTGGTGTGAAGTTATCACCTGAAGATGTTTGGGATAAAATCAGTTATATCCTTTCAGTTAAGTTATTAGATCCACAGTTCTCTGGTCAAACTAAAGAACGTTTATCATCACGCGAATGCAGTGCGTTTGTTTCGGGTATCGTTAAAGATGCCTTCACACTTTGGTTAAGTCAAAATGTAGAACAAGCTGAAGAAATTGCTGAACTTGCGATTAATAATGCACAAAACAGAATGCGTGCAGGTCGTAAAGTTATTCGTAAGAAAATCACCTCAGGCCCTGCATTACCAGGCAAGTTATCTGATTGTTCTTCACAAGATCCAGACGTTGGTGAATTGTTCCTGGTGGAAGGGGACTCGGCCGGTGGTTCAGCCAAGCAAGCACGTGATCGTGTTTTCCAGGCCATTATGCCTCTACGTGGTAAAATTTTAAACACGTGGGAAGTGGAGTCTGCTGAAGTTCTAAGTTCACAAGAAGTGCATAATATTTCAATCGCGATAGGTGTTGATCCCGGTTCGGATAACATAAAGAAGTTACGTTATAAGAAAATTATTATCCTTGCCGATGCCGATTCCGATGGTTTACACATTGCAACATTATTAATTGCCATGTTCCTTAAGCATTACAAACCTTTAGTTGAAGCGGGTTATATTTATGCGGCACTACCTCCATTGTTTCGTATTGATGTGGGTAAGCAAGTTTTTTATGCAACAGATGAAGCTGAACAAAAAGGAATTTTAGATCGCATTGCTGCCGAAAAAATTAAAGGCAAGATCAACGTCATGCGTTTTAAAGGTTTGGGTGAAATGAATCCTCTGCAATTACGTGAATCAACTATGGATCCGGATACTCGTCGTTTAGCCCGCTTAACCATGGGCAAAGAAAAAGAGACCAAAGAAATGGTTGATATGCTGCTCTCGAAAAAACGTGCAGCTGATCGACGTCACTGGTTAGAAACAAAAGGCGACTTAGCAGATATCTAAGTCAAAATATTCTTGCCACGAAGAACACAAAGGACACGAAGTAAAATATAAAAATAGTTAGTAACCGAGAGAGCGGGAACGCTAGAAGAATTAAATTATAATGTTTTTCTTGGTGTTCTTTGTGGCTAAATATTTCTTTTCTTCGTGAACTTTGTGTCCTTCGTGGCTAAGCTTTAAATATTAATACTACATTTGGAAATACATCATGTCTGACAATACCTCTGCAAGCTTTGATGGCATAGAGAATATTGAATTAAAAGAATTCACTGAAAAAGCCTACCTCGATTATTCGATGTACGTTATTTTAGATCGTGCTTTACCGCATATCGGTGACGGACTTAAACCTGTACAGCGTCGTATTATTTTTGCGATGTCAGAGCTTGGCTTAAAAGCAGGTACAAAATTCAAAAAATCTGCACGTACAGTCGGTGATGTATTAGGTAAGTACCATCCACACGGTGATTCAGCTTGTTATGAAGCCATGGTATTGATGGCGCAGCCATTCTCTTACCGCTATCCATTATTGCAAGGCCAGGGTAACTGGGGTTCACCAGATGATCCCAAGTCATTCGCCGCTATGCGTTATACCGAATCACGTTTATCAACCAATGCAGACTTATTACTTTCTGAAATTGGTTTGGGTACGG
>JAUVEN010000131.1 GCA_030594815.1 Gammaproteobacteria bacterium | reverse complement strand
TTCGGCACTTTTACTTCACCTTCGATGGTTCCGCGCTCACTCAGTGTTAACACTGAATCATCCCCTTTTTCAGCAACAACGCTACCTTTCACTGTGCCATCAATATGTAAACCACCACTAAAATATACATCACCATGAATCTCGGTATTCTGCCCAATCAGGGAGTCAATGTGCGCTGTTTGTTTTGGTTTCTTATTCTGTCCCCACATGGGTTTATTTCTCCTCAATTGACCATTCGATGGTTTTTTCTATCATATCGCGCTGTCTGCCACGCGGTAATATTTGTACGTTTACACGAAGTAATGAGAATCCCTCAGGAAACTCAACCACACCCTCAACATTTTGAAAATATTTAAAGCGATAATTTAAATCTTTTGACTTTTTAGCGGTGACTTCTTTCAGCTTCAATATTTTTGATTCACCCTTCAACAGGCCATCAAATTGTAATTTTACCTTGCCGTTAATCAGCCTGCTATTTTTTAGTACCTGTGTCAGTACTACCTTATAGCGATAACTTCTCGTTTCGCCATTTTGCGTCAAGAGAAAGTTCTGTAAATAGAGGCCGGAACTTGAATCCTTGGGTGACACAATGCCCCGGTAAAAAGCCAGTTCTTCTTTATGTTCGAGAATTTCGGCCTGTAAAATTTTTAATGTAGTATCCAGCTCATTGTAGGCTTTACGTTCAATTTGAGCCGCGCGTTGAAGAACCGCTTTGTCTTCACGCAAACCTTCAATTCTTTTTTCCAGATGAGCCTGGGTATCATGTAAACCTTTAATCTCATTCTCTGCACCCCGGCTGTCATAGCCCGCTAGAAAACGTCCATAATCAAATAATGTCCAACCACCAATTAACAAGACCAGAATAGCAATGCCCCAAATAAATTTACTTTTCCAGGGTCTGTGTGCTTTTACAACTAAATTCATTAAGGTACCAACGCAATAGCCGTTAATCCGGCGTCTTCATTTAAACCAAACATTATATTCATATTTTGCACAGCCTGCCCTGCCGCGCCTTTGACCAAGTTATCAATTACAGAAAGAATTACCACGGTATCTCCATCCTGGGGCACATGAATCGCTATCCGACACTGGTTTGCACCTTTAACTGAGCGAGTTTCAGGAAAACTACCTGCTGGCATGACATCCACAAAAACTTCATCGGCATACTTTTTTTCATAAAGTGACTGTAATTGCCCTGCCGTACTTTTATCTTTTAGCCTGGCATAACAAGTGGCATGAATACCCCGAATCATGGGGACTAAATGAGGCACAAAGGTCAAACCAACATCTGATTCATTGGCTAATGCGAGGCCTTGCTTAATTTCTGGCAAATGCCTGTGACCTGCTACACCGTAGGCCTTAAAACTTTCACTGCTTTCTGCTTGAAGAAAACCAACAGCAGCACCTCTTCCTGCACCACTGACACCGGACTTAGCATCAGCTATTAAATTATCTGTATAGATCAAACCACTTTCAATTAAAGGTAAAAGCCCCAGTTGCACTGCAGTTGGATAACAACCCGGATTCGCAATAAGTTGAGCATTTTTAATATCAGACCGATTAACTTCAGGTAACCCATATACCGCTTTTTCGACGAGTTCTGGGCAGGCGTGATCCATGCCGTACCATTTTGACCATTCAGCAATATCTTTAATTCTGAAATCCGCAGCCAGATCAATTACCTTAACACCCGCATCAACAAGCTCTCTTGTCATGGTCATGGCAATGCCATTTGGTGTAGCAAAAAAGACCGAATCACATTTCTTCAGCACAGCCATATCCGGCTCAGAAAAAGCCAAATCAAGGTGACCACGCAAATTGGGATACATATCAGCAACAGGCATGCCTTTTTCAGAACGCGAGGTGATCGCCTGAATCTCTACTTCGGGATGCGCTACTAACAAACGTAATAATTCAACGCCTGTATAGCCTGTTCCACCTACGATGCCGACCTTAATCATGATATTGCCTTGCTTTTGACTCTAATTAAATAAAAGACGTAATGATAAAGGATTAAGGCTTAATACAAAAGAAAAAGCCCCGACCAAAAGGCCGGGGCTTTAATAATTAACTTATATTTCTAAAGATTAGAAAATATGTGTTAACTGAATTGCAAAACGATCTGAAACGCCTTTGTTTTCTGTTTCAACTGCAGGGGTATCAGATTTATTATCACGCATAGCAAACTCCATATTTAAACGAGTTTTCTTATTAAAGTGATATTGAGTACCAACTGTCAGTGTATTGAACTCAGTTTCATCATTGGCACCAGAAGTCGGGTGATTTTCACCGCGAGTATAAGTGTCATAACGTACATCAAGCTCCCACTTAGAATTTGGGATGTACCAACCTAAATCAAGATAAGCACCATTTGCTTCCTCATTATTATAAAGGTGCGCTGGACGATGTTGCCCCATAAAGATCATTCCATCAGCAGTCATAACTTCAGCAGTAACGCGAAATGGTTTTTTCAGATACTTCACACCAACACCTGAACGTGTGCGATCCTGTTCTTGAGTTTTATCGTTAAAATTTGTACGTTTACCTGATTGATTCCATGCAAACAGTTTCAAACCTTGACGACGACCGCCTTTACCACCGAAAACTTTTTCTGAAGACCAGTAAACGTAGGTATCTTTATTATCGTCATTATCACCAAAATTCAAACCATTACCATTACCAACCATGACAGCATAGCTATGTTCCCAACCAGCACTCTTGAAGGTATCAAAAATCTGAAAACCCACATCACGAAATGCTCCAACTGACCGTGAAAAATGATTCATATCAGCATTAGGCGTAGGTTGCGCTGGTCCAGTTGGATCACCTGCTTGTGGATGACGTTCCAATAACCCCTGATTCGCCATTGTGGTAAAGTTTATGTAATCAAACACATGTATCGCTTGTAATGCTTCTTCTGAACCTGGAGTCTTAAACAAACCCACACGTACACGAGCACCTTTGATGTGATTAAATGTAATACTGGCATCCGTAATATTTGCCGAACCACCATTACCGGCAGTAATGCCATTATTACCAAACTCACCTAGTAAGAAATAATTTACCTTGCCATCTAAAGGCATACCCTGTCCACGCAAACCAATTCTTGCCCGATTAACATTAAAACCAGATTGGCTGTTCAAATTAGGACCAATCAATTTTGGTGGTACATACCCATTTGGACTTCTATCACTATAATCTTTTTGGTATTGAGCTTGAATAAAACCCCATAATTTTACACGTGGTGCAGCGTCCGCACGTTCCGTGCCTTGCAGCATTAACCAGTTAGCAGCATTAGCAGTTGTCACGACACCGCTTACACCACCTAACATAGCAGTACATGTTGCAGCAAGTGCAACTTTTTTAAAATTTTTCATTTTATAATTCCCCTAAATAACTTCTTATTTTTTATATTTTTAAGGTTTAACTTTTTTACTTAGTTATATTTATGATTTAAGCAAATTTAAGGTTTAACCAGGGTATAACCTTTCTTAATTAAATCGATAATACGAACAACACCAGCAGATACTGTTACGGATTTAGGATTTAGTGCAGGTGGGTGACCGAGCTTTTTACCCATATTGCGAGTTGTATTTGCACAAGCACTGAAAGTGACACCTGCACCTGCCAAAGATGCGATACGACCTTTATTGGCATTTTCAGCGAATAGAAGGCGTAAGCCTGGTCCAAAAGCAACAATTTCAACTTCTACATTATCCTGGCCATAATGTTTAATGATGTTGCTAGCAACATTAAGCACTAATGTTTGTTTAAATGGATTTGGATCGCTGATTTGTAAAACAACTTTTGCATCCGCAAAAGATTTAGCGGCAATCGCCTGACTACCGATAAATGGTGTTACCAATACAGCTAAAAGCGCAAAGGCCTTTATAAGATTTGACTTCATTGGAATTCCCCCCCTCGAGGATTGTTTTTGTTAACGAGTTATCTCGTTTTATTATTTAGACTAATTCTATTTATTAGATTGAAAATAAAATTTGCCTTAATATTAAGACGGCACCCCCGAAGGCTTTATTCCCAATATTTAACTTCTTTTCATTTTTGTGTCTTTTCTTTGGAATAAAGTGGCATTTTGCACCGTCTTACCAGGTAGATGGCATTGATCATGTAGTCGCATTTTATTTACGTTTAAAATAGGACTCATGAAAGCAATTGAATTTATCTGTCGTAATACAACTTATAAAAAGCAGCTGGAAGAAATGCGTCCACGCTTATATAAGGTTGCATATTCCTGGTGTCATGCTGCCGATATAGCGGATGACTTAGTTCAGGACACTGTGATGAAAGCGATACGTAATGCAAATTCATTACGTGATATGAAAAAAATGAACAGTTGGTTGTTTACCATTTTAGCTAATTGCTGGCGTGACTATTTAAGACAGCAAAAACCAACAGAAGATATTGATGAGTGTGTTTTTACCAATGATGACACTCCCGAATTAGCTCAAGAAAGGCAGAACATTACCGATATAGTTCAACAGGCAGTGGCGACATTACCGCAAGGCCAAAGACAAGTTTTATCTCTGGTTGACCTGGAAGGATTTTCGTATGCCGAAGTCGCAGAAATTATTGGTATACCAACAGGTACGGTGATGAGTCGTTTAAACCGAGCAAGAAAAGCATTGGCTGAACTGTTGTTAGAATTAAAAGAACAAAATGTACTCACACAAGGTATACAAATAAGGGTAGTAAAATAGGAATGGCTAAAATAAGTATGCATGATAAAAAACAATACTCTGATGAGCATTTGAATGCATTCATTGATGATCAGCTCGATACGGCTGAAAAAGCAGAAATTCTTGATGCTGTACGTCATGATGCTGAGCTCAGCCAACGTGTATGTGAGCTGCAAAAATTACATAACCTGATCCAACTTTCCTATCAAAGTGTTGAAGTGCCTGAACGACACAAAGGAACAAATCACTTAACTTCATCGGCAAAATTTAAGTGGTTTGCGGCTGCATCCTTTTTTCTTGCAATTGGATCTATTGCTGGCTGGCTATCTCACCAATCATTGGGCCCAAACAGTCTTACTGAGATTGCACAGCTCACACATAATCCTGCATCAAAAAATAATGCTAACAAATGGAATTTAATGTTACATGTCAGCACGGCTGATCCACATCGATTAAATATTGTGCTTAATGAAGCAGAAACATTATTAGAAGAATATGCAATGACATCATACAAACTTAATCTTGAAATTCTAGCGAATAGTGAGGGATTGGCTTTAGTGACTAATAATGGCAAGAGCTACAATAAACAACTGCAAATCCTGCAACAAAAATATAAAAACCTTACTGTTATGGTTTGTGGGGAAACTCTAAAAAGAATTCAACATGTGCAAGGTAAAAAGATAGAGCTTTTACCAAACACAACTATTGTCCCATCGGCAATAAATCAAATTGTTAATCGCCAACAAAATGGCTGGTCTTATATTCGGATTTAAACCATTCAAATACTCAAATTCAAAACCCAACGCAAAGGCGCAAAGAACGCGAAGGAACGCAAAATTAAAATAATGTTTTTTGTAGGTTTTCTTAACGAGCAAAGCGACGAAGCCAACAAAACCACCTGCAACCAACAACTTTCACTAAACGAATTAGTACTGCGTTGGCCCGAAGGCCAACCTACATAACCGCTTTTTGAATCTTTTTCTCTGCGCACTTTGCGTTCTTTGCGCCTTTGCGTTGAAGTCTTTTGATCTTTAACTTTGTGTTAAGATCAGGCGCATCATGTATAAACGCCATTATCACCGTACAAAAAGACGTTTGCTCTCCGTTAATAAATGGAAAGTTCGGCTCGTTT
>JAUVEN010000090.1 GCA_030594815.1 Gammaproteobacteria bacterium | reverse complement strand
GCTTCGACTTTATCTGCACCTAATGCATCTACGGCTATGCTTAAGGTTAAGGCTGAATCAATACCACCAGAGAGGCCAATGACAACACCAGAAAAACCATTTTTAGTGACATAATCTTTCACTCCCGTCACTAAAGCCTGGTAAATACTTGCTTCTTCAGAGAGAGGTTCAACAATTGATGTCGAAAATGGTTTTAGGCTATTACCATCAAATTCTATAATCTCAAGCGTTTCTTCGAAAGCAGCAAAACGATGTGAGAGTATTTCATTTGCGTCAATAACAAAGGATTGGCCATCAAAAATAAGCTCATCCTGACCACCCACCATATTTGCATAAATAATGGGTAACTTAACTTCACTCACTCTTTGACGAATGACCTCCTCCCGCTCATGTATTTTTAGCCCATGAAAGGGGGATGCATTTGGATTAAGTATTAATTCTGCACCGGCATCAACGACTTTTTTAACCGGTTCAGCGTACCAAATATCTTCACAAATACAGATGCCTAGCTT
Source organism: Gammaproteobacteria bacterium (assembly GCA_030594815.1). Lineage (GTDB taxonomy): Bacteria > Pseudomonadota > Gammaproteobacteria > UBA6429 > Thiohalophilaceae > JAGLTQ01. The sequence continues at coordinate 10,009 of JAUVEN010000090.1, read as the reverse complement.
TTTATTTTTAATTGTAAAAACACAGCTTTCATCTGCCGCAGTAAAGTACCGTTTTTCATCAAAAACACTGTAATTAGGTAAATAATTCTTTCTTGCTACCGCTGTGCATTTCCCATTTTCAAGAACTGCAACAGCGTTATAGATACCTTGTTCTGTTTTTTCAGGATAGCCTACCAGTGCGGTGATTCCCTTTACTTTAGAGGTGAGATTTTGCAAAACGGTATTTACCCGTTCATGCAACCCTGGTCGGAGTAATAAATCTTCCGGGGGGTAACCGGTTATGGCGAGTTCGGGGAAAACAATGACGTCAGCGTGCATTTCATCGCGCGCACGCTGAGCCCACTCGAGAATGCGTTCGGCATTGCCTTCAATATCTCCGACTAGCAAATTAATCTGTGCAACCGCGATGCGCAGAATATTATCTGAGACTGATGTGTTATTTAATATATTCAAACTTGATGTTCTCAAAATAGACAATCGAGTTATAAAACCAAAGCGAAATATAAGCTACAACTGTTAATGGAACAACTTTTAACTAAAAAACAGGCCAGATTTATATTTTCAGCATAAAACTCAATTGAAATGAAGTAAAATCGAGTGAAATAGTTAACAAAAAATATCGCCAGTAGCATAATCTGTCGTTATTATTATGTATCTTTCACCTTATATAAGAATAACTAACTATGAACCTTATTCGACTGCTCGTTATTGCTTTAATTGTCTATCTGGTAATCCAAATATTTAAACGTTGGGCTGCGAATAAAAACCTACAGTCAGGTGCTAGGCAAAAAATTCAGGAAGAACAAAAAATGGTGCGGTGCGATGTTTGCCAGCTTCATATCCCGGAAAATGAAGCATTGCAACATAATGGTAAATTTTACTGTAGCCAAGAACACCTAAACCACAAGCAAGACTGACTAGATGTTTAATCTTTTTACCAAGCAACCCGGCTTTAATCCATTATTGCATGATGATGAAGCGTATACATGGGGTCCGCTTAATTTTCTTAATTTATACCGTTTACTCATATCAGGCTTGTTTGTCACATTTTATTTTAGTGGTAATCCTTTTCCACAATTAGCTTCGCACAATACCCAGTTATTTTTTGGTGCAAGTGGTGGCTATCTTATTTCAGCTCTCATTTTTGGCGTAATGATTCGCTTGCGGGCGCCTGATTTTAACTTACAAATCCATATACAAATTTTAGCAGATATTATTTTCACTACCTTGATAATGCATTCCAGTGGCGGTGTTCAAAGTGGCCTAGGCACACTTATCATTATTTCTATTGCAGGTGGCAGTATTGTAATTCGTGGACGCCATTCCCTCTTATTTGCTTCAGTTGCCAGTCTTGCCGTTTTATTTGAAGAATATTACAACACGCTCGAAGGTGTTTATTTAGAAGGTAGCTCATTACAAGCAGGCATCCTGGGCATCACCTTCTTTACCACTGCTATTATCACGCACTTTGTTGCCAGGCATATCCGTGAAAGCGAAGCCCTTGCGCTTAAACGCGGTGTTGATCTTGCGAACATGTCACAATTAACTGAGCATATTATTCAACGTATGCAAACGGGGATAATGGTTATCGATCAATATAATCGACTACGTCTTATTAATGAATCCGCATGGCATATGTTAAGCATGCCATCCGTAACCAACAACCCATACTTATCTGCCTTAAATAAAGAACTTGATGACAGTTACATAAATTGGTTAAAGGATAATGAAGTCGCTGCTTCTCCAATAGCACTTTCTCCTGAATACCCAAGCTTATTACCTCGATTTGCTCAACTCAGTCAGGAAGAAAATCCAGCCACGCTTATTTTTCTTGAAGATGCATCGGCAATGTCTCGTGAAGCACAACAACTACAACTTGCTGCGTTAGGACGATTAACAGCCAGTATCGCACATGAAGTTCGTAATCCACTTGGAGCAATAAGTCATGCAGGCCAATTGCTCGCTGAGTCTCCAAATATGGATCAAGCTGACTTACGCCTTACCCAGATCATTGCAGACCATTCAAAACGAGTGAACACCATTATAGAAAACGTAATGCAACTTGGTCGAGGCAATCAAAGTTATCCGCAATTATTTGAGCTTAATGGTTACCTTGAAACATTTCTTAATGATTTTATGATGGGGAATAATACACAACGAAAAGATTTTCTTATTCAGGCAGATGATGATGATGTGCAAGTGCGCTTTGACCCTAGCCATTTGCAACAAATATTAACCAACTTATGTGAAAATGGTCTTCGTCACACCATAAGTGATGAAAAGAATAAAGAAAAATATAAAATTGAATTTCATATGGGGATATCTGAAAACAATAATCGTCCTTATCTCGACATAACCGATCATGGTAGTGGCATAGATGAAGAAACGGCAGCTCATATTTTTGAACCTTTTTTCACCACGGCTGAAACGGGGACAGGATTAGGCTTGTATATTTCTCGTGAGTTGGCAGAATGTAACCAGGCACATTTAACACTTTTACAACATAAAAAAGAAGGTAGTACTTTTCGTTTAACCTTCTCTGATCCACGCAGGCAAATGCATTAAATAATGAGTAAAGAGAATCACATAGCCCTGGTTGTTGATGACGAACCTGATATCCGTGAATTGTTGGATATTACGCTCTCACGCATGAACATAGAAACTAAGTGTGCAGAAAATATAACGCAGGCTAAAGATTTATTAAGTCATCATAATTTTGATCTATGTTTAACTGACATGCGGTTACCCGACGGCAATGGCATTGAATTAATTAAGTATATTCAAGAGAATATATCTAGGTTACCGGTAGCGATGATTACGGCACATGGCAATATGGAGTATGCAATTGAAGCATTAAAATCCGGAGCTTTTGATTTTGTTTCCAAACCGGTTGATATTAATGTATTACGTAACCTGGTTAATACCGCACTTAAACTTTCAGATAATCAAACAGATGATGAGCAACAAGAGCAAGATGGTTTACTCGGTAAGTCACCCGCGATAGAAGAAACACGTAAAAAAATAATAAAGCTCTCGAGAAGTCAGGCTCCGGTATATATTCATGGCGAATCGGGAGTTGGTAAAGAGTTAGTTGCAAAGCTTATCCATGAACATGGGCCTCGCGCAGACAAAAACTTTGTGCCTGTTAACTGTGGAGCAATCCCTTCTGAATTAATGGAAAGTGAATTTTTTGGTCATAAAAAGGGCAGTTTCACCGGTGCCACATCGGACAAACCAGGTTTATTTCAAGCAGCAGATGGTGGCACTTTATTTTTAGATGAGGTTGCAGACCTTCCTATTGCAATGCAAGTAAAACTTTTGCGAGCCATTCAGGAAAAAGCGGTTCGCCCTATCGGTAGCCAACAGGAAGTTCCTGTTAATGTTCGGATATTAAGTGCGACACATAAAAATCTTGCTAAACTCACCGAGAAGGCCGAGTTCCGTCAGGATCTTTATTATCGAATTAATGTTATTGAACTTGAAGTACCCAGCTTACGTGAACGCCCGGAAGATATTTCATTGCTAGCCCGCTACTTCCTGGAAAAAATTGCCGATGAATGGCAAACTGAAACACCGAAATTGGATGATGATAGTCTAAAAGCACTCAATGAATATTCATTCCCTGGCAATGTAAGAGAACTAGAAAACATTCTTGAACGTGCAATGACCTTACATGAAGACAAAGTTATTACCAGAGAAGACCTTCAGTTACCAAATGCATCAAGTAAAGATAATATTTCTGGCAATGATAGTGATATTTCGTTAGATCAAAATTTACTTGATCCAACATTATTACAAAAAGAAAAAGAAGTTATTGAACAAGCCTTAGAAAAGACAAAATACAATAAAACGGCTGCAGCTAAATTACTCGGGATTTCATTTCGAGCTTTACGTTATCGAATTAAAAAGCTAGGGATTGATTGAAACTATCAACGCAAAGGCGCAGAGTACGCGAAGGTACGCAAAGAAAAAATAAAATCTTTGCAGATGCTTTTACAATCCCCCCCCTGAAATATACAGTTAAAAACCTTATTAAACTTTGCGTCCTTAGCATTCTCTGCGCGCCCTAAAGATTATTGTAAATAATCTGATGAAGTACTCTTGGGGTGCCTTTGCGTTAAAATTTTTTGACCTTTATTAATACCAAAGTTTAAAACTGCTATTTAACAAAACACGACCAGATGCATCCTTCCTACCTAAAAATGAAATCACTTGTTCTAGTGAACTGTTTTTTTCACGTGCAGCCAATTTTGTAGTGATTTTAAACTGACCATTCTTACTCAAATTTAATTGTCCATCTACACTTAACTGGCCGCCACTATCTTTTATTTTTCCTGATGTCGCACCTTCCTTTTCTGCACGAAAATCAACAATAAAATCTCCGAAAGATTGCCGTTGTGGAGAAATCATTTCCATATTACTTAAAGACAGTTTCCCATTGACGCCTACATAGTTATTTTTATGGAAATAGGAAACAGGAAAATATCCAGAAATATCTCCTGCATATGAAAAAGGCATTCCATAAGTTAAGGGTTGTAATGAAGACAGATTAAATTGAAAGTCGGTTTCCTCAAACTCTATTTTCCCAGAAGAAGAAGAAAAGACTTTGGATTTAAAATATTGTTTTCGATTAACAATAGACACATCAACAGATAATTCACCAATCAGCAAATTTAGAGGATGTAATTCCCAATTCACTGCCCCCAGATTAATTCCGGAAATTTCCAGCTTGCTTATCGAGCCAGACCAAATGGTACCCGATGTTGAAGAAAATTTAATATTACCTGGTATTTTAAGAAACGGAACAACCATATTTGCAGGTAAGTTAATTATCAAAAAAAAGAAATACAAACCAAGAACAAGAGAAACGACTTTAATATGTTTCTTGCTAATAGAAACCGCAGGTAAAGAAAAATTGCTTTTCATTATGAATCCAGAAATATTCGAGCATTTACTAAACCAATTGAATCTGTTTGCTCAATATTAATTTCATTAACCAGCAGACCATGCTCTGATTCTATTGTTGCTAACCATTTAATTAATTCATCAAACGCAGCAGCCTCAAACCAGACTCGTACGCCAAAATCGCCTTCAGGTTGCACTCTTTTCATTACTGCAGCTAAACCCGCCTTCCGTACACTATTATCAATCGTACTTAGTACAAATTGTTTACCTTGAGGACGTACAGACAATTGACGTCCTCCGCGCAACTGCTTAACTTCTGATGCCGCATTTCTCATCCATTCAAGCGTTTCTGTTGCAGTTTGAACATTTTTTTTATTTTTTGAATAATTGGTACTTATCGGATCCAGTACCAATAAATAGAGTATAAATACTGCTACCACGGAAGAGGCAACCTGAACCATAATGCGTTCACGTTGAGTTAAACTTAAAAACCAGCTTTTCATAATTCAGCCCCAATAATTTGTATCCGAGCTGTCACAACCTCTTTACCCGATGATGCATTTTGAATTTCAACTTTGTACCCTTTTTCTTTATTTAATTGATCTTTTAATTTATCCAAAGCCTGCAAATTTGCAATTTGTAACTCCACGTTAATGTGTCCATCATAATATCGTAATGATTTTATTTTTAATCCTTGAGATTTAGAAAAAATTCTTGCGCTGTTTGATAACATTTCAGTAAAACTGCGACCACTTTGACCTTTGCGTTTTTTCAGACTTGCCAGCTTTTGTTGCATCTGTGCTTTTGCATCAATTATCCGTCGAGACTTGGGGAATGCCGATTTATATATTTTCGTAATTTCAGCATTTAGTATCTTATTTTGTTTGCTTAAACCAATATAATCAGCAACAAATAAGCTACCCTGAATACTAATCCAAACTAAAAACAGAGCTGCAACGGGCAACCATGTTTTACCTGTTCGTGACCAGTTTTTCTTTTTCTTATAAAAACCCTGTAATAAATTTATACTATTTTCTATTGAGCTGTTTTTAATTAAACATAATTGATACGAAGCATTACAAAATTCTTTGTTGTGACTTCCATTGCTAATTAACCTTTCTATCCTCTCATCTTCTTTACTCTCTTTTTCACAGTAGATTAACTTAACAGCCTCATCCTTAGCTAAACCATTTTCATCTGAATCAACTACATTATTTATAGTAGTCGTTATATAAGTTTCAATATTCAATGAGGATTTCAAATTAGTGCGATTACTCAGCACTCTTGCTCCATCACAAATTAAGGTGTTATTTCCCTTTAACAATAAATAATCTGCCACCATTGCATCAGCAAAAATATTTGCGCTTTCAAGTTGATGAATAATTAATTCAAAATATTTTTTATTTATAACTGAAACATTATGTCGAGCATTATCATTCGCATTACTTATAGCAAAATGTAGCTCATCAACATCATCAATCACGCTATCCTCTAGTACATAGGGGACAGCTTGCTGGATGCGTTGACGATTTTTCCCAGGGACTTCCGCAGTTAAAAATAAAACATCTTCACCAGGTATAACAATCGTAACGTAATAATTCAGAGCAGCAACTGCAGCGTCAGCAAGCGAACCTTGCGCTAGCTTTAATCCATTATTTGAATCGCCAGACACCCAACTTAGTGTCATTTCTGCAAGTTCAGTTGACGTATTACCGTTAGCAGGTAAAAAAAGATAAAAGGTTGAAGGGGTACTCACAAAACACCTCGACCGCGTTTTACAAGTGTTACGGCCCCATCATTTTGACGATGAAGAATAGATGTGAATTCCACAGAAATCCTTTCTATTTGTGCAGTTGAGTTTAATTGGAAATAATTACTACTCACATTCAAGCCTTCATTTTTTATTTTTTTCTGTTTTAGTAACGGATGCTGGAGAAAGTCATCTAGTTTTTTATAACTTTCTTTATTCCGATCTTCAATTAATCTCTGCGCATCTTCAAGTGTAATATCTTTCACTATACTGGTTAACACTTCCGCAGAAGCCGTATTTACATTTATCGCTGTCCCAGACTCTAACACACAAACAAATAGGCGTAGTTTCTCATAAATATCAAAATCAACACCTTTTATTAATAATAATTCACTTACATCTTTCATCTCTTGATTTGCCGCACGATAAGCAGGTGATGAATTTAAATACTCATTATCTTCTGCACCTGAAAATCCCGTTTCCTCATTAGAATCTAACCAATCAATAATCACTGCAGCTAAATCTTCATTCAATTCAAGGTTACGCAACAAGCGCTTGAAACGCTCAATGTATAATTTCTGAGGTACCCCATTTAACACAAGATTATTAATATTAAACCGCGCCTGCAAGTCCTCAATTTTACCACTCATTTGACCGCCCTCAATGGGTAACGGGGGTAATACTGTGGCCCAATCATCATTATAACTATCTATTTTATTATCTTCAAAATCGCGTTTAAGAATTTGTTTTCCCCATGATTCGGCACCTAATACATACTGGAAGGCCTGTTCATAATTAATAACATTTGCACTACGATGAATATCCAGCTGTTGTCTGGATGACATTGAGACTGCCAGTATGGTTGCTAAAGCAAGAATCAACATGACGGTGATTAATGCCACTCCTCTCTCCTTACGTATCACATTTGAATATTTGGCTTTCATGTTTCATTTGCCAATAAAATCAGGCGTCTTATTTTCCCCCAATCCTGAAGTTCCAGAATAAGCTCAACGGCTTTGGGTAAAGGAAATAAACCTGCCTTCTCTTCTTCTTCAGGCCATGCTGAGACCCACTCATTTTCGTTGTTTAAAAAGCGCCATTCAATTGATTCTATATTCGACAAAACTTCACTTTCCATTGCTTCGGTATCTTGTGCGAGATCAAGAACAGGCCAGGTTATTCGAATAAGCTTTTGTTGTTCATGTTTATAGGCTACACGCTGAACATTACTTCGTTTTAAACGTGCTGGATTTCGGTAACCTGCCCGAGTCCATGCCACGGTTTCATCACTATTTTTACCTGATTGTATTGCAGGTAAAAAATCACCATATTCATCTCTTACTTTTCGTGAGACGACCTGGCGTAAATCATTACTAATACGCATCATCACTAATTGTATTTCCGCGATGCGTTCAGCCGCTTGTTGTGATGATTGTTTTGTTGTAATGACAGTTTGTAATCCACTGTATGCCATTACCGACAGGATACTAAAGATGGATAACGCAACAAGTAACTCTAATAAAGTAAAGCCATGTGTAAAGCTATAATTATTATTTTTTTTCATTCTTGTCACTTCTTTTCCCTGTGAAAGCAATAAAACGAATTACAGGTTCACCTTCAGTATCGGCTTGATTAACCTCAATATCTAATCGACGTAGATCTTTATCCGCTGTATTTGATACCTTGACCTTCCAACGCCATTCCTGATTTGCCATCAACTCATGGCCGCTTGAAGTTCCGGTACCCGGCCAATTTGCTAACTGAATTTCATTTGCTTTATTATTAGCAACCCATAAGGCAATTGTTTTATTTTTCAGGTACGCCAATTGTGCTGCCTGGCCTCCGGCAACTTTAATTACAGTACCCAGGCCCATGGTAAGAATCGCAAGCGCAACCAGCACCTCTAATAAAGTAAATGCTTTCTGTTTACAGCCAGATTTCATAGCTCATATCCATTGATGCGTTTAAGCTCTAACTTGCCATTAAAAAGTCCAACTAAACGATAATATGGATGAGAATTCTCTTTTACATTAATTCTCATTTGAAAAGCTGATTGTTCCCCACTTGATAAGAAATATAACCTCAACACCCCTGATTCTTTTTCTTTAAATATTTTCGTTTTTACATCCATTTCTATACTAAATTCTAATTCATCATTTATTGAACGAGCATGAAATATCTTATTTGCCAGGGGAATCCATTTTTTATCTTTGTATTCAAGAAATGTATATTCATTCTTATTTATTTCCATAGCAATTTCTTTTGCCTGGATAATCGATTCTTCTCGCACTAATTTTATTAGAGCATGAAGACGTTTCGCTTCCTCTTCCATTTTTCGTTCTGCACTACCCGCTCCCATAGAGAGAACTGCAAAACTGGTTACTATACCCAGTAAAACAATAACGACTAATAACTCGATTAATGTAAAACCTTTATTTATATTAAGCTGCATGGTTTTAAGTGGTGGTTATTATTTATTTAACTAACTGATTAAGATCAAGCACGGGTAATAAAATAGCCAGGACAATAATTAAAACCACGCCACCCATTGCAACAATCAATAACGGTTCTAACAAGCCCATTAACATTGCCATGGTTGTTTCCAGTTCCCGTTCCTGATTCATGGCTGCACGCTCCAGCATTTGTTCAAGTTGTCCGGTTGCTTCACCACTGGCAATTAAATTTATTAACATAGGATTAAAATAACCACTTTGTTCTAAAGTGGAAGATAAGCTACTTCCCTCGCTGACTTGTTGTGATGCATGTTCTACTGCTTCACGCATAGGGATATTATCCATTACTTTTACTGCAATACGCATAGCATCAAGTATAGGAACTCCACTGGCTGCTAAAATACTTAGGGTACGTGAGAACTGTGCTGAATTACCGCCTAAAACTAAATTACCTAGTACAGGAATTTTTAATAAAAACTGGTGGTAACGTTTTTTAAATACAGCTTGTTGCAGTAATTTTTTAAAAGAAACAAAAGCCAGCACCATCGCCAACAATAAATAAATAAACCAATCTTGCATAAAGTCACTAACGGCAATAAGTGCTGTTGTTAAAAAGGGTAATTGTTGCCCTGTGTCCGAAAAAACCTTAACCACTTCAGGAACAACATAGGTTAATAAGCCACTGACAACAAGAATGGACATCACAGTTAAAATAACAGGATAAATAAGAGCCAGCTTTAAACGTTGTTGTAATTGCTGGCGCTGTTCGGTGTAATCCGCCAGGCGTTCCAGTACAACATCTAAATGCCCGGACTGTTCACCCGCGGCAACGGTTGCACAATACATTTCAGAAAAAATATATGGGTAGTCACGCAAACCATCAGCAAGGGTATGCCCTTCT
>JAUVEN010000162.1 GCA_030594815.1 Gammaproteobacteria bacterium | reverse complement strand
AATCGTCCATATTTCTAGCCATCGATTCCACACTTGAAGATACATATTCCTGAGATGCATCAAAAAAAGAAAAAAAAGAATCATCAATTTCTGTTGATACAGTTTCATCCTCCGCGCATATCTCTTCTTCTGAAGATATGTCACCCTCAAGTTCATCAATGATATCGGGATCCTCATTATCTAATATTATTTCCTGCGCTGACACATCTAAAACAGAATTTTCAAATTCTGCTTGTACAGTAAAAGACAATAATATATTAATAGTAAATACAGAAAAATAAATCAATATTCTAAGAGATATATATGACATAGCTATATTAATATTTCAACATTAAAATGAATACATTTAATATCACAAAGAAACTAAATTTGAAACAGATAAAACGAGCTAAAAATTCCCTTTTCCGAATAAACGTACTGCCCAATACATTGCAAACCGTTTCCAGCGGGGTATTCCAAGAACTCCCATTGCTTCACGAAAAATATTATCCGCCCATTCTTTTGATTCAATAGCATGCACATAACAATAGTCATGAATAACTGCGGCCTTCCCATAGTTTCCATGTGGTGGAAGAATAGGCCAAACAATGCGGGGGATGCTTGCTAAGTCTGTTTGAAAGCCTTTTTCTACACGTATCACTATGCCGCTTTCTAACTCACCGACATGATATTCGAATTTTTCATATACTGACCATTGACGATCAGGCAACATCATTAAGACTAGTGGCGATGTAAACTCACTCATATTAACTCCATGTATAATACAAAAGTTTAAGCTCGTATATTTTAATTTTTTAAAACTAAAAGTGTAAATTATTTATTGTTGTTTTAAATTACATTCTAGCAAGTAAAATAAAAACCAACAATGTTGAAACTTCCATAATTTCAAGCATTGCACCGGCAGTGTCCCCTGTAGTTCCATTGATACGTTTTACCATTAATCGACGCATCAAATAGGCTATTATAAATAATATAAGTAAGCCTAAGCTTTGCTCTTTTAATATAAATACAGATAAGACCAGCACAATGAGCAATATAAACCAAACTGCTGTTTTTGGTAAATATTTTACTGCGGATTCTCCCATTCCACCAACACGAACATAAGGTGTCGTTGCTAATAAAACCATGACTGATGTTCGCGCTAAGACGGGTGTGAGCAATAATACTTGCCATTCAACAGTAACTAAACTTGAAAACTTTAATAATAAAACGATAATTAAAATCACTACTGCTGCTGGACCACTGTAAGGGTCTTTCATGATGTCTAATGTTCGTTGCTTATCGCCATAACCACCCAACCAGGCATCGGCACTATCTGCTAGCCCATCAAGATGTAATGCTCCTGTAATCAATACCCAAATAGTCAGTATAACACCTGCTTCAATTAATCCATGCGATGGTAAAGTTAACTGCGATAAGCACCATAAAATCAATATTAAAAGGCCACCGATGAGTAAACCAATTAAGGGATAAGAAAGAACAGACCAGCCAAACACTTTTTCACTGTCGTTTTTATTAACATGAAATAATTTTGGTACAGGAATGCGTGTCAATAAACCAAGCGCAATAAAGAAAGCTTTAATCATATAAATTTACTGCCATGAAATATGAGTCGCGGCCAACTTTCATCATCGAGATGATCAATTTGAATACGTGATGCTTTTGCAAGACCAACATCAAGTTTAAATAGTTCAGTTAGTGGCATACCTAAAACATGACATAGGATAATTCGCATAACACCAGCGTGACTGATTACTAAAATATGTTTACCTTGAAATTCTTTTAACATATTTTCCCAGCCACTCATGACTCTTTTCTCAAAGTATAATAAATTTTCACCTTGAGGTGGAGTTGTATTGATTGGGTCACTCCAGTATTTCTTTATATTTTCAGGCTCAGATTCTATTAATTCGTCAGCTTTTTTTCCTTCCCATAAGCCAAAAGAGACTTCTTTAAATTTAATTTCAGTTTTAAGTGGTAGTGAATGTGTTTGAGATAATTCGGATGCAAAAGCAGAACAACGTTTTAGAGGTGAAGTTACAATATGTTGCCAGCTTTGTATTTTGTTCGTTGCTGAACGTAATTGTTCCCAGCCTAATTTGCTTAAAGGATCGTCTAATTGGCCACGATATTTTCTGCCTCCTTCAACATCGCCATGACGAAGTAAATCAATTATGGTTGTATTAGATACAGCCGTAATCATTCGTTATTCACCTGTTGAAACGCCTGCTTCGGCAAACGTAGCCATGTTTGCATGCAAAGCACACGCTTGTCTTAATAGAGGAATTACTACAGCTGCACCGCTCGCTTCGCCTAATCCCATATTCAAATTTACTAAAGGATCTGCATTTAAGGCTTCGAGAATCAAACGATGTCCTTGTTCACGCGATTGGTGAGCATAAATAAACCAGGCATCACAACCAGGTTTGATCTTAATTGCCGCAAGTGCAGCCGCAGTAGCTATAAAACCATCGATGATTACCGGTAAACCTTTTTGTGCTGCACTAATACAGGCACCTGTTAATGCTGCGATTTCAAATCCACCAAAAAAACGTAACACTTCGACTTCATCAAGTAATGATGCTTCATGT
>JAUVEN010000134.1 GCA_030594815.1 Gammaproteobacteria bacterium | reverse complement strand
GAAGAACACCAAGATTAAAAGATATAAACCACTGGGAGCACAGGGAACACGGGGAATTAAAATATAGTTTTAAATGTTTTCCCTGTGTGCCCAGTGCTCCCAGTGGTTAAATCTTATCTTTTTCTTAGTGTCCTTAGTGGCTAATTTTTTTCTTTTAATCTTCGGCAACTGCAAATCGATGCAGCTCATCCATGCTCACTTTTTGTTTATCTATTTTCAGATACGCGATACCATCTTCAGCAATGACGGTAACATCAACCACGCCGGTAACAGCAGATAACTCTTTTAAAATTTCTTCGGCCTCTTCTTCTGTTATTTTACCCACGTTTAACAGGTAACTGGTAAAGAAAAAGGGCTTTTTCATGGTAATAGCCAAACCAGCCCAAATCATGAGCAGCATAACATTAAAGCTGGCAACACCACTTATGCCATAAAATTCACTTAACAATCCGCCTGTTAAACCGCCTAAAAACACACCTAAAAATTGCGAAGTGGAATACGCGCCCATCGCCGTCCCTTTATGTGCAGCCGGAGCCAATTTAGCCACCAATGAAGGCATGCTTGCCTCCAACAAATTAAATGCGGAAAAGAATAACCATAACATGATCCCAAAGCCTACCAAAGAGTCTGTAAAAAATGGTAGACCTAACTGGCTCACTGACAACACAAAAATAGCACCAACAAGTACTTGTTTTATCTTACGTTTTTTCTCGGCGAGAATAATAAAGGGTATCATTGTCAAAACGCCAAAAAATAAAGCAGGCAAATAAAGCTTCCAATGCTGCTCAAGCGAAAATCCCAGCTGATCGCGTAAAACGACCGGCATCACAACAAACATGCTCACTAAAATAAAATGCAGAATAAAAATACCGGTATCCAGGCGCAATAATTGTGGATCAGCTAAGGCCTGGCGAAACCAGCTTATCTCAACTTCGGCATCACGGTGAAAACGACTGAGAGTTGGAGTCGGCACCCAAAATTTAGCAACACCAATTCCACCTAGTGCAAGGATTGCAGTGATCCAGAAAATACCTTCAACACCAAACCAGCCATGTAGCATAGGTCCAAAAACCAATGCCAGGGCAAAAGATATTCCAATACTCATGCCGATGGAGGCCATGACTTTAATACGATGTTCTTCCCGAGTGAGATCGGCTGCTAACGCCATAATCGCGCTGGCAATGGCTCCGGCACCTTGCAATGCTCGCCCAACAATGACACCTGTAATTGAGTCCGCCATTGCAGCAACAACACTACCAATGGCAAAAATGATTAAACCACCAATGATAACGGGCTTTCGACCGATACGATCAGATAATAAGCCCATAGGTATCTGGAAAATCGCCTGGGTCAGGCCATATATACCAATGGCGAGCCCTGCCAGAGTAGGTGAAAAACCATCAAGATCTTCAGCATAAATGGCAAAAACAGGCAGGATCATGAAAAGCCCTAACATACGCGAGGCGAATATAGCCGATAGCGACATCGCGACACGTTTTTCAAGGGAAGTCATTTTTTCCTGGTTAAGGGACATACTAATTCTATCCAGCTTCTTAAATATTCACTTCGTTTTGCCAAAACAAACCCTATCGCTAATAAAATCGGCTTAATTAGCGATGCATCAGAATTTATTTATTAGAAATTTTCCTATCGGGACAGGAAACGCGTATATTAGCAGGTTGCCCGATTAAACAAACGATAAAACGAAAAATTTGATGGATACCATTCATATACGTGGTGCTCGCACCCACAACTTAAAAAATATTGATATTGATTTGCCGCGTGACAAGCTTATTGTCATAACCGGCTTATCCGGTTCAGGTAAGTCTTCACTGGCCTTTGACACCATATATGCAGAAGGACAACGCCGTTATGTTGAGTCTTTATCTGCTTATGCACGTCAGTTTCTTTCTGTTATGGAAAAGCCTGATGTTGATCATATTGAAGGCTTGTCTCCCGCTATCTCAATCGAACAAAAATCAACTTCTCATAACCCGCGCTCAACTGTCGGCACAATTACTGAGATTTATGATTATCTGAGATTATTATTTGCTCGAGCAGGCGAACCACGTTGTCCCGATCACGATATTGTTTTAAACGCACAAACCATTAGCCAGATGGTTGACCATATATTAGAACTCCCTGAAGGCACAAAACTCATGTTACTCGCACCACTTGTGGATGAGCGCAAGGGTGAGCATGAACAAGTCTTTGAGCGATTACGCGCAGAAGGTTTTATCCGTGCCCGTATTGACGGAAAAGTACTTGAATTGGATCAAGTTGAAAAACTCGACCGGAAAAAGAAACACAGTATTGAAGCTGTTGTTGATCGATTTAAAGTTCGTGATGATATTAAAACCCGCCTGGCAGATTCAATTGAGACTGTCTTAAAACTTTCAGACGGTCTCCTTCGTGTTGCCTTTATGGACGACGACCAACAAGATGAAATTGTATTCTCAGCAAAGTTTGCCTGCCCTGAGTGTGGGTACTCACTTACTGAATTAGAACCGCGTATCTTCTCTTTTAATAATCCTGCTGGCGCGTGCCCAGGTTGCGATGGCCTCGGTGTACAAGAGTTTTTTGACCCCAAGCGAGTTGTAGTACAACCCGATGCCCCTCTCTCAGGTGGTGCCATACGCGGCTGGGATCGACGTAATATCTATTACTATCAAATGCTGTTGTCGCTCTCTAAGCATTATAAATTTGATATGGATATGCCTTTTGAAGATCTCAAAGAAGACGTCCAACAACTTATTCTTTACGGTAGTGGTGAAGAGATCATTAAATTCACCTACAACAATGACCGCGGTGGTAAGAAAACAAAAGAACATGCATTTGAAGGCATCATCCCCAATATGCAGCGCCGTTATCATGATACTGACTCAAGTGTTGTGCGTGAAGAACTTGCAAAATATATGAACCAACAAGCCTGCCCTGAATGTGATGGCGCACGACTTAATCGTGCGGCTCGACATGTTTATATCGCAGAAGAAACGTTACCCGATATATCTGCGATGCCAATAGATACTGCAGCTGAATTTTTCAAGCAATTAACGTTACCGGGTAAGCGCGGTGAAATTGCGGAAAAGATTGTAAAAGAAATAAATCAACGACTCGAATTCCTGATAAATGTTGGCCTGGATTATTTAAATCTCAGTCGTGGAGCACATACATTATCCGGTGGTGAGGCACAGCGTATACGTCTTGCGAGTCAAATTGGTGCTGGCCTCGTGGGTGTAATGTACGTTTTAGATGAGCCTTCCATCGGTTTGCATCAACGAGATAATACTCGACTTTTAAACACACTTACTTACCTTCGTGATATTGGAAACACCGTTATTGTGGTTGAGCATGATGAAGAAGCCATAATGATGGCAGATCATGTTGTTGATATTGGTCCTTACGCCGGAATTCATGGTGGTGAGATCATTGCCCAAGGTACACCAAAGGAAGTATTAGCAAATCCAGCGTCATTAACCGGACAATATTTATCCGGAAAGAAGTGCATTGAGATACCAAAAACACGAACAAAATTTGATCCCGAACGGCTTTTAAAAATTCGCGGAGCATCAGGAAATAATTTACAAAATGTGGATATCGATATTCCCGTTGGCTTAATGACAGCTATTACTGGCGTTTCAGGCTCAGGAAAGTCAACGCTTATTAACGACACATTATATCGCCATGCAGCGGCTGAAATTAATTCAGCATCCACACCACCTGCACCGTGTGATGAGATTATTGGTCTCGGACAATTTGATAAAGTCGTCGATATTGATCAAAGCCCAATTGGGCGTACTCCACGTTCTAACCCTGCAACCTACACCGGTTTATTTACCCCGATTCGAGAACTTTTCTCTGCTACGCCAGAAGCACGTGCCCGTGGTTATACACCAGGACGTTTTAGTTTTAATGTCAAAGGTGGTCGATGCGAAGCTTGCCAGGGTGATGGGGTTATTAAAGTTGAAATGCACTTTTTACCTGATATTTATGTACCTTGTGATATTTGTCATTCAAAGCGTTATAACCGTGAAACACTGGAAATAAAATTCAAAGGTAAGAACATCTATGAAATTTTAGATATGACCATTGAAGATGCGGTTGTGTTCTTTGATGCTATTCCTGTTGTTAAACGTAAGCTACAAACGTTAATTGATGTTGGACTCACTTATATCCGTTTAGGACAAAATGCGACTACCTTGTCAGGCGGTGAAGCACAGCGTGTTAAACTATCTCGGGAACTCTCCAAACGCGACACAGGTAATACCTTATATATTCTTGATGAACCAACGACCGGTTTACATTTTCATGATATTGAACAATTACTTGCGGTAATACATCGATTACGAGACCACGGAAATACATTAGTGGTTATTGAGCATAACCTTGATGTTGTTAAAACAGCCGACTGGATTATTGATATGGGTCCGGAAGGCGGCAATAAAGGCGGTACTGTTGTTGTTTGTGGTAGCCCTGAAACGGTTGCTGATTGTAAAGATTCATATACCGGTCATTACCTCAAACCGATGCTAGAGAAAGGCTCATAGCAAAGCTTTTATAGAGGCATAATATTTTACGCAAAGGTCGCAAAGACGCAGAGAGCGCAAAGTAAAAATTTAAATCTTTGTGTCCTTTGCGTTTAATACCTTACTTTAATTTCAGGCACAAAAAAACCGGAACAAGTCCGGTTTTTTTAGTATTACTTGTATCGTTTATTCAGCAGTTGCAACTTCTTCAGTTGTTTCAGCAGCTTCAACAATAGGACGGTCAACAAGTTCAACGTAAGCCATTGGTGCTTTATCGCCAGTTCGGAAGCCACATTTTAATACACGTAAGTATCCACCTGGACGGGTCGCGTAACGAGGACCAAGTTCAGTAAATAACTTGGTTACCGCATCACGGTCACGTAAACGTGAGAATGCTAAACGACGATTAGCTACAGTATCAACTTTAGCTAAAGTGATAAGTCTTTCTGCAACACCACGTAACTCTTTTGCTTTTGCAACTGTTGTACGAATCAACTCATGCTCAAACAAAGATACAGACATGTTTTTGAACATGGCTTTACGATGTGAACTGTTACGATTTAGTTGACGACCACTATGACGATGACGCATGGTTTTATACCCTTAAAATTCTTTATAACTTAATAGCGAATACTTAATATATTAAATACTGGCTAAAATTTAAAATCACCAAACAACGGTTTCTTTTCATCTTCTGCTTTAGTGCGAAGAATCGCTGGTGGCCAATTTTCTAAACGCATTCCAAGAGATAAACCTCTGGAAGCTAATACATCTTTGATTTCTGTTAATGATTTCTTACCTAAATTAGGCGTCTTCAATAACTCAACTTCAGTACG
>JAUVEN010000097.1 GCA_030594815.1 Gammaproteobacteria bacterium | reverse complement strand
ATAACTACCAACAGGCCAGATCTTGATTATCACAATTTTGGCGATGGATTTTATTTTTTTGATCTATCAACTGGCAAGAACATAGAGATACCAACAGGAAATAGAGCCTCTGTTGAGTTAACTTGGTCTGATAACAAAGGTGGTTCTGAATCTGCAAGTACTAAGGTTCGTTAAGACCTCTCTCTTAAATTTAAGAGATAACCTTAAAAAGGCGAAGTGTAATCACTTCGCCTTTTTTTATTGCCCGTTATTTTCTTTCAATACAATCAAGTATAATGCTGCCAAATTAATTTATTCCCTCCCCATCAAGGGACGAGGCCATGGACGGGTGATTTAATAGATCCCCTCCCCCTAACCCCCTCCCTGATGGAGGGGGGAATAGCTGTAATATGAATTTTTTTTCTTGGAACACAATATGAATGAATCTGAATTTAACGACATCGTTGACGATATCTTCGTTGAGATGGAAGATGCTATCGAAGGAGCCTGTGATGAAACAGGTGCTGATATCGACTATGAAACTTCATCAGGAATTCTCACATTAACTTTTGAAAATAACACTCAAATCATTGTTAATCGACAAACACCTTTAAAACAAATTTGGCTTGCGACACGTCAAGGTGGATTTCATTTTGATTTTAATAGTGAAACAGATACCTGGCTTTGTGATGGTAAAGAGCTTTTTGCTGCTCTGTCTGAATATTGCACTGATCAGGCAGGCCAAACGATAAAACTGGAAGCACCTTAATGACTGCTCTTTTACCTTGTGTTGAAATTGGTCCAAAAGACTGTGCACACAGTATTATATGGTTACATGGTTTAGGCGCTGACGGTCATGACTTTGAACCTGTTGTGAATGAGTTAAACCTGACTCAAGCCGTACGCTTTATATTTCCACACGCACCAACGATGCCGGTTACTGTTAATAATGGCTTAAGCATGCCCGCATGGTATGACATCAAATCCGCTCAAATTGATAGCCAGCAAGATGAAGCAGGAATTCTACAATCACAAAAATTAATTCTTACCTTAATTGAACGTGAAATTGAACGTGGTGTAGAAAGCAAAAATATTATTCTTGCAGGATTTTCACAAGGTGGCGCTATCGCACTGCATACCGGTTTACGTTACGAAAAACCTCTTGCCGGAATAATGGGTTTGTCTACCTACTTGCCATTAATTGACTCAGTCGAAAATGAAATTAGTGATGCTAATCGCGCCACCCCAATTTTGTTAGCACATGGGGCACATGATCCGATTATCCCTTTTGCTTTAGCAGATAAAACAAACCGTTTTTTAAAACAACTTAACTACAACACTGAGCTTTATTCATACGTCATGGAACACAGTGTTTGTCCTGAAGAAATTGATAAAATTTCGGACTGGATCAATCAGCAATTTAATACTTAAGTAAACTTGTCATTGCGAGCCATGTTTTTGTGGCGCGGCAATCTCAAACTTATATGCACATAACATAAGATTGCCGCGCTACGCTCGCAATGACTACTAATCTATATTTTTCGCCAGACTAGAATTCGATTATTTGCGGGCATTTCAATATCTTCAATAAATTGTAATCCCGCCACAGTAGCAAGTTGTTGTAGAGCTTCAATATCCCGTATGCCACTAACCGGATCACGCTGCTTTAACCAATCATCAAACCGTGCATTACTTTGACTGCTGAATTCCCCGTTATAGTTAAAGGGGCCGTATAAACAAAATACCCCGTTGTGATTTAGTATCCGCCCTATTCCCGCAAACATTTTTTCTACGCTCGACCATCCCATAATATGCACCGTATTCGCGCTGAAAACTGCATCTGTATGCTGCAGTGGCCATTCAACTTGATTCACATCGAGTAAAAGAGGACCTTGCGTATTACTAAGCCCTGCGTCTTGCAGCCACATAGAAATACCTGCATGATATTGAGCCTGATCACTTGCCGTCCATGTTAAGTGTGGAAGCTGCTCAGCAAAAAAGGCCGCATGTTGTCCGGTGCCACTGCCTATTTCCAGCACAGTTTCACTATCACGGAAAAACTCTTTTAATACCTTATAAATAGGGGATTTATTTTGTTCACTGGATTCGGCAAAAGGCTTCATTAATTATCCATTATTACTTCTATATTAGAGTTTGTTGATATAGGTCAATGCTATTATTTAGAGCACCTTTTATAGTACAGTTTGGTAATACACTCACTGAAACAGGATATGACTTTGTCACTAAAATATCACATTCTACTTGGCACAGTTTTTCTGTTAGCCAGTGCTTCTTTACACGCTAAACCAAACGGCGAACAATTATATTCTACCCACTGCTCAGCATGCCATGGTGCAAATGGAGATGGTGGTGTTGGTGTTCCATTGTCCTTACCCGATTTTCAATATGGTGTAACGAATGATTATTTAACAAAAACAATTCGTCTTGGCCGACCAGGACGAATTATGCCCGCTTTTACCAATCTCAGTAATAAAGAAGTTAAAGCCATCGTAAAACATATTCGAAGCTGGGCACCGGGCAAACCTTTTAAATATTCAAATAAAAAAATCAACGGTAATGTAAAACACGGTAAAGAAATCTATGCAAAAAGTTGTGCCGCTTGTCATGGTGCAACCGGTCAGGGAGGTAAGGGAACAGGTGTTACTTTTTCCCGCCCGCGTGACTTACCCGTCATCGCACCGGCATTAAATAACCCGGGCTTTCTTGCTTCGGCTCCTGATCTCATGATCAAAACCGCATTAATGAATGGCCGTGAAGGCACACCGATGCTTTCTTTTTTAAAGCAGGGATTGTCTGAAAAGGATATTGATGACGTCGTTTCCTACGTTCGGTCTTTTGAAAAAAATTCTGCTGTTAAAAAAATAAAAGAAAAACATATACCTTACCTGTCATATGAATCTCCCAATTCTATGGAAGAAACCATTGCAAATGTTAAAAAAGCTGCGATTGGTAAAAACTTTCGCATTATACGAGAACAATATCTAAACGAAGGTTTAGTAAAGGAAGGTAAGGAGAATAAAAAACAAATGATGGTTTATTTCTGCAACTTTGATTTTCTTAATCGCGCCTTAGCCATTGATCCTCGTGTGGGTTTGTTCCTGCCTTGCCGATTAACTATCACAGAAGAAAATGGGAAAGTTACCGTTTCATCCATTAACCCATTATTTATGAGTGGCTTTTTTAACAATGAAGAGCTCGATAAATTATGTCAGGAAATGCATCAGGTTTATACTGACATGATAGAGGAATCAACATTTTGAAATATAAAAATCTGACAAAAGTTTTAATCAGTCTTACTCTATTTTTATTTATATCAGCAAGTCAGGCTGAACAGTTACTTATGGCGAGAACAAACCAGGGCTTCCCCGAAGCAATGCTTAAGTTACAGGAAACATTAAGTGAATTTAAATATAGCCTGAGCCGTGTACAACGTATTGATATAGGCTTAACCGCAAGTGGCTACCAAACAGATAAATATCGTATAGTCTTCTTTGGCACCGAGAAAGAAATTGCACACCTAAGTAAAAAGTATCCTCATCTTCTGCCATACATCCCGTGGAAGATTGCCATTTTTGCTGAACAACAAGATACCCTGCTGGTATCTGCAAACCCAATGCAACTTTCAGACAAGAAATATCCTGACGCAGATAAATATTTAGTGAAATGGAAAAAAGATATAGAACAGATCTTTCAAATTTTACGTGAGAGCGAATAAGCTTATAATTTTTCTACAGCTTTCTTAAGGTTATCTTCTATTTGTCGTTTGTAATACAGGTAACGGCTGCTTTGCAGGCTGTTTACACTCATATGAATAATGGCCGGAGACAAATCGATATCAGTGACATAAATATCGTATGCCTCTCCACTGGCGCGACTTTGTAAAACCTTTCGTACAACTTCAATATAAAGACTGGAACCATATTGCAAACTTGAAAACTCTTCGTTCTCATAAAAAAGTGTAAATATTGGTTTATCATCAATTAAGTCAACGATTACCTGCAAACTGACATACTGTGTTGTTCGCATGTATTTATTTATTGCTTGCTCACTTAACACTTTTTTACCATTTCGATCACGTCGAATCATATAAAACTTTACATCATCAACACGTATGGCTGTATCTTGAGAGCTCTGTTGTGCAACAAAATGCATACGATTATGAATAGATTCAAAGAACCTGGAGTAATGACGCATTAGGGTCATCACATCATAAAAGATATCTTCCTGATACGATAAGGTACCTTTTTCATCCAACACATAAACATCGGCACCTTCTTTTTTTAGTTCATAAAAACATTGCACACTACCGGGTTTATTTTCATTATAAATAACGGGTAATACATGATTTTCCAGTGTGTTTTTATCGAAGGTCCATTGTGAATATGTTTCCTGAGGTATAGATAAATATTTTATTAACTCTTTTTGTGATTCTACTTTATGATATTTCAAATTATCTTCATCGAGGCTTAAAATATAATATTCCCATCCTACCCCAAGCACGAAACGTGTTACTGAGGCATATCGGGTTGAATAAAAACATTCATAAACCGAATTGAATAATTGCTCAACCCGTTTTGATATAGATATTCCCCGATAAGATGAAAAACTACTTGCGTTAATGGATGGTGGACGTCGGCCTTTTGAAGGTGGCGCCCATTGCATATATTCCTTTAAACAATCCATTAAACCTGACACGCCACGGTAAGAAAAAATTAAAACTTCCTGCCAGCTTGTCAGAAGGACCTGATCAATCGTTACCATTAAATTACTATGTCTTGAACCGTATTTAAAAGCATCACTACGTTCACTACTGATATGACTACCATCTTTCCTGTCTATTAATAATGGATCAATACCAACATTTATATATGTTGCATTTGCTACAATATTTGCCGGTTGACGATAGTCATCACTGGTACGTTCTTGCTGAACTACTTCAGAAAAATTTCTATCTAAATTTTCTATTAATAACTTTATTTCTTTATCCGTTAAATCGGTATCATTACTGTACAAACCAACAACTGTTTTTTGATTAATTATTTTATTAAAATAACACCAGCATAATAATTCCACTAAACTCAGGGAACGTTTTAATGGTGCCGTTACAGCAATGTTATTTCTTGATACGACCCCGTTAAAGGCAACCCAATAACTGGTACCGTTATCTGAATAAAGTTTATGTAAAGAAAGATGTGATTCAAATAATTGATTTGTTATTCCACGATAAACAAGCTCAACCTTGCCTGCTTTACGTTCAAATGCAGCATAAATTTTTCTGCCAAGAACATTTAGGTCTTCCTGGCGAATCAAATTTTTACTTTCAACATGCCGATGGGCAAAATCAGATAGAAAACGATAACTGATCTTGAACTCAGCTATCAGGGAATTTCGTTCATTGATAACCTGGTTTATTTTCCAGCCACTTTTCTTATCCAGCACACTGACGTCTGCTAATGTCCAACCCCATCTTTTAATTAATATCGTTAATACTTTCTGTCGCCAGTTTTGTTCGTCTCTATTTTGATGTTCACTCATCATTTCATCGACTTTAAAGTAGAAACTTCTTCTTGCCAGCATTAAACGCTCTTCATCTCCTGCATTTTTCAGGAAATCTTCTACTTTATTTAACATCATAATATAAGGATCGAGTAAATCCAGATCGGACTCACCATCATATACAGACTTTTTGAAATGCATGCCAAGCATATCTACTTGCGGGAATTCGCTGGCATAGGCCTGCATCAAAAGTATTTTTAATATACTTTTGTATGGCGCACCAATACCTTTATACAGCAACCATAATGTTGCCCCATAAAATTCATTAGCTTCAATTGATCGTAAGCCACCAAAATCGATATGTTCTTTGCTGTGAATGAAACGCTTTTCTTTTAATTCATGAACATACTCTTCATATTGAAACTCATTCTCTGGAGGCACTAACCACCATAATGGATATCGTCCGTGTAATAAAACACTGGTTCGATAAAATTCTTCCAGCAATAAACTATCGAGTGCACTGCCACTGCTTTCATTTGTTAAAAAACCAAGCTCGCCTTTACGCAGCTTCTCCGGATTCACCAGGTATATGTTTGCTTCTACGCCAGAACTTTGTGCCCACTCTTGCACTGCCTGAGTTTTTCCTTCCAGCTCTTCAACCAATTCCAGATCAAGTGATTCGCTATGACATATCCAAATATCAAAATCACTCTTGTCGTTATAGGCTATGGTGCCACTGCTTCCCATTAGATAAATCGCTTCGATACTAAATTCACGATAGGCTTTTTTCTTATATTCAAAACTACGTGAGATACGTTGCGCCAGATGCAATGCATCCTGATTTGGGCTAAAGAGAGGAATACCTATCGGAGTGTCTTTAGAAATATAACCGGGTAGTAATGGATGGTTAACGTGAAAAAGTAAGGGCAGGAGTGTTAAGAAGTCACGTTGCGAAGTGCGTAAATCGGCATCAATTCTTTTCAGACGTTCATTATTAATATTCAGGAATCGTTGTTTGATTTCTGCAAAATCGTAATTTTTGCTTCCCTTGTGAACTTGTAACTTCTTACTCATTCCCTATATAGCGGCCATATTCTGGCCTTCTGAATTAAAAAGAACCATCTATGTCATATAAAAATCTATGTATACAATTTATCTCATAAAAAACTTTATAGATTATAATAAGTTAGCGGCTGTTCTCGATCAAGGTGAAATTAAGTATACTGTGACTCGATATCATATCTATCCATACTAAAAATAATGATATACCACAAGGAAAGTAGACTCGCATGTTGAAACAAATAAGCAATGCAGAATTGAGCCAGATTTTAGAAGCCTGCCCAATGGGGCTGGTATTATCTGATAGCAAGCAAAATATTAGCTGGGTGAATAATACTTTTGAGGAATACCTTGGTATTCCTGCCAAAGAAATCACCGGCCAAAGCATTAACGAATTACCTGAAATTCTTCAACCGCTTTTCACATCTTCAAATATTGTTCATCTACCTGCAAATTCGATTCGAGATGAACAATGGTTTATCTGCAGTCAAAAACATCTTGCTGATGGCAATACGGCTCACTATATTACCGATGTTGGTCCACTGCATTTACTCATGCAGGAACGCGAATTATTAAAAGACGAATTACATGAAGCTTTAGCCATTGATGAAGTAACCGGTATGCCGAACAAGGTGGCCTTATTTCAGAGTTTAGAGCCACAGATTTCACGCAGCCGTCGTTACAACAACCTGCTTTCTATTGTCATTATGCAAGTGAATGATCTTGAGCAACTTGATGAAACTCAAACTGCAAATTTACTTTTACCCATAAGCCAAATGCTAAATGATCAGGTTCGTTGGGCAGACATTGTTGGCAAACTTAGTGATAGTGATTTTTTACTGGTGCTACCAGAAACAAAAGGTGATGCTTGTAAAAATCTAAGCAAAAATTTAAATGAACGTCTTAATGCGCTTCCTGTTCCAGAAGGATTACCCGCTGATTTTAAAGTCAGTGTGAGCTTTGGTTACTCTGAATGGAGCAAAGGTGATGATCTGATTCTGTTAATGCAAAAAGCGCGGAAGATGCTGGAAAGCGAATAGCCACGAAGAACACCAAGGGAAGAAAAGATTAAACCACTGGGAACACGGGGCTGCACGGGGGGGTTATTAATATAGACGCTTCATATGTTTTTGAGCTTATGTAACTAAAGGTTGATCTACGTTTAAAAATAGCCTTACATAATTTCCCAGTGTATCCCCGTGTTCCCTGTGGTTATTCTTTTGACCTTCTTAGTGTACTCGGCAACTGCTCCTGCGTTGCTCTACCTCCTGCGTCCATGCAGTCGTTTGTGGCTATTTTTAGATTTCTTTTTTCAAACGTGCGATTTGTTTTCTCACCTGTTCCGGCGCGGTACCACCGCGATGATTACGTGCGGCAACTGAACCTTCCAGGGTTAATACTTCAAACACATCCTGCTCGATAATATCTGAAAAAACTTTTAATTCATCTAACGACATTTCAGATAAATCTTTACCCGTTTCTACACCGTAAGCAACTGACTTCCCTACCACTTCATGCGCATCACGAAATGGCATGCCTTTTCTGACCAGGTAATCCGCCAGATCTGTTGCTGTTGAAAAGCCACTGCGTGCAGCCGCATACATTTTTTCTTTTTTAACTTCGATTTGCGGCATCATATCCGCATATAAACGCAAGCAACCTTTTAAGTTATCAACCGTATCAAACAAAGGTTCTTTATCTTCCTGATTATCTTTATTGTAGGCTAAAGGCTGAGCTTTCATTAATGTTAACAGGCTCATGAGATGACCATAGATACGCCCGGTTTTACCGCGCACTAGTTCCGGTACATCCGGATTTTTCTTTTGCGGCATAATGCTTGAGCCAGTGCAAAAGCTGTCACCCAAGTCAACAAAATCAAATTGCGCGGAACTCCACAATACCAGCTCTTCAGAGAAGCGAGACAGGTGCATCATGATAAGCGATGAAACAGAAACCAGCTCAATAGCAAAATCGCGATCACTGACACCATCTAATGAATTTTCACAAATACCATCAAAGCCTAATTCTTTTGCAGTAAATTCTCGGTCAATAGGATAGGTCGTTCCCGCTAATGCAGCACTGCCTAACGGCATAACATTAATACGTTTACGACAATCTTTCAGACGTTCACGATCACGTATTAACATTTCACACCAGGCTAACATGTGGTGACCGAAACTGACCGGTTGTGCTGTTTGTAAATGGGTAAATCCCGGCATAATGGTATCGACTTCACGTGTCGCCAGACTCACTAAGCCTTCTAGCAAACGTTTTAACTCTGCATCAATGGCATCAACTTCGTCACGTAAATATAAACGAATATCGGTCGCGACCTGATCGTTACGTGAACGCCCGGTGTGTAGCTTTTTACCGGTAACACCAATACGATCGGTTAAACGTGCTTCAATATTCATGTGCACATCTTCAAGCGCTGTTGACCAGGCAAATTGACCTGATTCAATATCAATCATGATGTCATTCAAGCCTGTAATAATCGCTTTGCATTCATCGGTGGTGAGTACCCCGATATGTTCGAGCATACGAGCATGTGCAATTGAACCGGTGATATCCTGTTTATACATGCGCTGGTCAAAGCCAACGGATGCAGTAAATACTTCAACAAATTCATTTGTTGGTGCAGTAAATCGACCGCCCCAAAGTTTATCTGCCGGATTATTTTTACTATTGTCACTCATGCTTCTTGTGCCTGTTACTGGTTAGGGTAAATCGTTTGTTATGGTAAATATCGTTTTTCGAAGTATAACGTGTTGCCCGCTTGACGCCCAGCGTGTATATATAAAAGGAGTGCTATACTAAATTTAAACTCACAATAAAAAGAATATTTTGGCCAAAACTGATTCCGACACAGATACACTTTTTTTACCCAATTTATGCGGTATTCGTGCGGTATTTTTTGTCGTGCTTATTGCCGAACTTTTTGCCTTTTTTCTCGCTCTCGCTCCCATGGACATTCCCGCCACACAGCGTTGGTACCAACTGGGCTTAATTTCACTCTTTGTGCAATGGTGTGCACTGGCGAGTTGCTCCATTCTTTGCTTGTTTCGCCCTTACCTGACACGTTTTTCAAATATAAAAGCGGGCATCATCAGTTAAATTATTGTTATAAGCGTTATCGCTATTATTAGCGAACTAACCTATTACTTCATTTACGTGAACTCGATTGAGCTGTATCCA
>JAUVEN010000092.1 GCA_030594815.1 Gammaproteobacteria bacterium | reverse complement strand
CCAAGGGATTAATAAATATCCACCTGATTCTCCATACCATTTTATCAATCTATGATAAATATCATTGCGTCAAACAGACAAACTATTAAAAATTGTGGGCCAATTATTGAATTAATCCATTGAAATTAAACAGGACTAAATTATGAAAAAAGTACTCTCTTTGATGTTACTTACCTTTGTTTTCCTCGGTGTTAACACAGCTGTGTTCGCTGACGATGATGATAAGAAACTTTTTGTTAACTTAATCTCTGATGATCTTGATCGTGCAGCTATGGCTGTTAGCATCAGTAACAAGGTGTTGAGTACCGAAGATATTAAAGTAACCATATTTTTAAGTGCGCAGGGTGTTAGATGGGTAGATAAAAATATTCCTCAGAATAGATATGCTAACGGTAAAACAATCCCTGAGATGTTACAGGGCTTTATGAAATCTGGCGGTCAGGTCATTCTCTGTAAAATGTGTATGACAAATGTTGGCGGAATAAAACAGGATGAGGTCATTGACGGGGTTAAATTCACAGGAACGCTGGAAGCATTATTTGCTGAAAACACGACGGTGTTAACCTATTAGCATTAATGTGTAAGGATAAAAAAGGGGACGAGGGGTTAAAAATAATCCCTCGTCTCCTTTTTTTTTGCTTTTTTTATAGATCTTGATATATGTCATAACAATAAAGGCATAAAATAGTTACAAATTATGAGATTGATTCTTTAGCTGGTAAACCTTAACTGCTGTTGGAGAGAAAACTTATGTTCATCATCAGTAGATACTTCATCTTTAGGCAGGTATCAAATCTAATCTCAGGCTTGCTGCTGTTATTTCTGGCATTTAGTGCGCAGGCAACTGATGAGCTTTCACCGAAGGTACAGACCAGGTTGGCTCAAAACAGAGATGCCGATATGAATTTCCGTCTGGATAAAGTAGTAGAAAATCCCACTGTACGTACCGACTCCAATTCCACCGCAGACCACACAAAATTTGAAGAGCTGAAGAATCCGTTTATGAGCGGCCCGGAAGTTACTAAAGCATGCCTGAAGTGTCATACCGAGGCCGGTCAGCAGTTCATGAAAAATATTCACTGGACCTGGACTTATGAAAATAAAAAAACAGGCCAGCTTCTTGGTAAGAAACACCTGGTTAATACTTTCTGCACAAACTCTCGCGGCAATGAGGGCATGTGTGCGCAGTGTCATGCCGGTTATGGTTGGAAGGATGAAACCTTCGACTTTAGCAACGAGAACAATATTGATTGTGTGGTCTGTCATGACCGTACTGGTACCTACTACAAAACACCTCCCACCAAAGGCAACAAATCTTGCTCGGTAATGTTTGAAGGTAAGCAGCCGATCCAGTGGTCCAAGGTGGCACAGAATGTCGGGTTGCCCGCTCGTGAAAATTGTGGCGGTTGCCATTTCTATGGCGGTGGCGGTGATGGTGTAAAACATGGTGATCTGGATTCCTCGCTCATCCATCCGGATAAAAAATTGGATGTACATATGAATGAGGCCGGAGCTAATTTTCCCTGCACCCAATGCCATGTCACTAATAAACATGTGTGGACAGGTAGCCGTTACGATGTGATCGCCAAAGATACTGAAGGCACAGGTAAACCTGGGCAACGCCGCGATGTTGCGACTTGTGAATCATGCCACAGCACCACGCCACATCCCATCAATAGTCTGGCCAACATTAAACTGAATAATCATGTCGACAGGGTTGCCTGTCAAACTTGCCACATTCCAACTATTGCCCGTGGTGGCGTTGCTACTAAGGTCGACTGGGACTGGCGCACTGCTGGTAAGACTAAAAATGGTGAAGGTTACAAGGAGAAAAACTACACCCAGGGCAACGGCGAACATCGCGCCACTTATAAATCAATTAAGGGTAGCTTTAAATATGGTGAAAACCTGGTACCACACTATGGTTGGTTTGATGGCCAGATGATTTACACCACTATCGACACAAAGTTTGATCCGTCCAGCGGCCCTGTGGATATTAACCGTTTCACCGGTTCTGCTAATGATGAAAATTCACGTATCTGGCCCTTTAAGCAGATGCACACTTTTCAACCTTATGACAAAGGCAATAACACTCTGGTTTATATGCATCTATGGGGTGATGATAAGGATGCCTACTGGGGTAATTATGATTTCGGTAAAGCTATCAAAATGGGCATGGAAAAAAATAACTTACCCTATAGTGGTGAATATGGTTTTGTTGAAACCTACTCTTACTGGCCTATTACCCACATGGTAGCTCCTAAAGAGGATGCACTTGCATGTGGCGAATGCCACGCTAAAGAAGGGCGGCTAAAAGATCTGCAAGGTTTCTATCTACCTGGACGAGGTGGTAATTATTGGTTAGATATTATTGGGTTACTGGCTATTGTTGCTACCTTGTTTGGAGTTTTGGGCCATGGCCTGATTCGATTTGTTTTTAATAAAACGAGGAAACAATCATGACACTACGAAGCATCATGCTTTTTACTCGTTTCGAGCGTTTTTGGCATTGGTCACAGATGATATTAATTATGGTATTGCTATTCACCGGTTTTGGAATTCATGGTTTCTATACTGTGCTTGATTTCAAAACAGCGGTTGGCTTGCATACGGTTAGTGCATTGGTACTTTTGCTGTTATGGATTTTTGCGATCTTCTGGCATTTGACCACCGGCACCTGGCGTCATTATGTACCCACAAGTAATGGATTGTTAAAGGTGGCAAAATTCTATGCCTACGGAATATTTAGGGGCGAACGTCACCCTTATCGTAAAGCATACTGGCGCAAACATAATCCGCTTCAGGCCTTATCTTACCTGGCACTTAAACTCTTCCTGTTCCCTGCGATCTGGATCAGTGGCCTGCTTTATCTAATGTATTCTTTATGGGGCGGTGCTTTATCAGGTGAAGCGTTGGCATGGGTAGCCATGTTTCACACCGCAGTTGCTTTTGCCATTCTGATATTTGTGATCATACACGTCTACCTGCTGACCACGGGTCATTCATTTAAAGAACATGTTATGCCTATGATTAATGGCTTTGACGAAGTAGATCTGTCAGCAGAAGAAGAGGCTTATCTTGAGAAAGATGAACCTGATCATATCCGGTGATATTTATTTTAATTTTTTAAATTCGGCTTCTTTAAAACCGACGAGTAAGATTTTATTTTTTTCTGCAACAGGACGTTTGATGAGAGTAGGGTTAGCTAATAGTAATTTACCAGCTTGTTGATTGCTTGAAATGGCTTTGTCTTTATCAGAAAGATTGCGCCAGGTAGTACTACGTTTATTAACGATGGCTTCCCACCCTAATTGTTCAAGCCAACCAGTGAGTTGTTTTTTATCGAGTCCATCCTGACGGAAGTCATGGAACTGATATTCAATTCCATGCTCTTCCAGCCAGCGACGGGCTTTTTTTACGGTATCGCAGTTTTTGATACCGTAAAGTGTCAGCATGCTTTTAATCTAACTATGCTCAGATATCGCGTAATAATTCGTTTATACCAACTTTGCTTAATGTTTTAGCATCTACTTTTTTCACAATAACAGCACAGTACAAGCTGTAAGTGCCATCTTTAGATGGTAAGTTGCCTGAAACAACAACTGAACCAGCAGGGATGCGGCCATAAGTTACTTCGCCAGTTTCACGATCATAAATTTTAGTACTTTGACCAATGTAAACGCCCATTGAAATAACAGAACCTTCTTCAACAATAACACCTTCAACCACTTCTGAACGTGCACCGATGAAACAGTTATCTTCAATGATGGTTGGAGAAGCTTGTAATGGCTCAAGAACACCACCAATACCTACACCACCTGAAAGGTGAACATTTTTACCAATTTGCGCGCATGAACCAACCGTAGACCATGTATCAACCATCGTACCACTATCAACATATGCACCAATATTTACGTATGAAGGCATAAGAATGACGCCTGGAGAGATGTAAGCACCTTTACGAACAGTCGCAGGTGGTACAACACGAACACCGGCTTCGCGGAAATCACGTGAATTGAAATCGGCGTATTTAGATTCCACTTTATCGAAGTAGTTAGTGAAACCACCTTTCATGAATTCATTGTCATTAATACGGAAAGACAGTAATACGGCTTTTTTCAACCATTCGTTAACTACCCAGTCACCGTCTTTTTTCTCTGCGACACGAAGTGCACCGCTATCAAGTTGCATAATCGTTTCTGTAACAGCTTCTTTAACAATGGTATCAACACTGCGAGGTGTAATATCTGCGCGGTTTTCAAAGGCGTTTTCAATAATTGTTTGTAAATCGTTGCTCATGATTTTTTCTCGTATTAAATTCGGTTTGGATATTCCCCCTCCCTTAGGGAGGGGGTTAGGGGGAGGGGATAGCTTTAAATCACCCCACCCTAGCCCTCCCCTAAAAGGGGAGGGAATAATTCTTTGTATTCTGTAAGTAGAACTGTATTACTTTTAAAGCCGGCTATTTTATAGGGCGCCATCTACTTAAGCTGTTGATTTTACTGTAGTTTTTTAATCTAAGGCTATGCTAAGTAAATCCCTATAATAAAGCTCGCTAATTATACAGATTTTTTGCGATGATACAGCAACTAGAAAGACATAATATGTAAATCAAATAAAGGAATGATGTTATATGGATTATTCAGTTTTGATAATTAGTGCTAGTTAATATGATAATGTTACCTTCTATTAGAAAAAAGGGGGGGGATGATGGAAATAGTACTAAAATACATTTGGTATAAACCAAAATCAATTTTTATAAAATTAAATCAATGGGAAACACTTCGTGTTATTGGTAATCAGAAAATTGTACAGCTAACTATTTTGATTCCCGTTATTGGTTACTACATTATATTCAGCGAACAATTTTGTACGTTTACAAAAACAATTAGCAGCATTGAAATTGGCATTAGTTGCACAGAATATCCTTCTCAAAAAACATTTCTTATGTATTTTGGTTTTTCTTTTTTAGCCATTGGTTCATTGCTGTATTCGTTTTATTGCCCAACACTAATTAAAAAATATGTAGACAAATTTGATTACATTAGGAGCGTAAGTATTTTGTTTAACAGGTCTGCATTAGAAGCGACTGTGTTTGGTTTAGCACATAAAAATGACGGTAAAATTTTACCATCAGATATTAAATATCCTTTTAAAAAGATTAGAGAAGCTCAGGAAGAGTTTTTAAAAACAGCTGAAAGAACAATGCAAGGTATAGATGACAGCTCTACTGCAATGAATGCGTTTGAGACAAGCAAGCATCTTCAATCTGAACAGTACGATATTCTTTTTGAAAATAGTAAAGAAGTTATTATGGGAATGATTTATGACGCACATGAAAATGATAATGCATTTTTAAGGGCGACAACTACGGTTTTTTATGTGCTTGGGTTTTCAATAATAGGTGGGTTAGCCATCAAAACATTTATAACTATACTAACAATCTATTTAGCTAATTTATTTGGTTAAACTTAGCAAAACTTAGCAAAACTTAGCAAAACTTAGCAAAACTTAGCAAAACTTAGCAAAACTTAGCAAAACTTAGCAAGCACTTTTACAAATAAAACCCTTGTAAATCAATAGCTTAAGCAAGAAGCGTTGTATTTTATAGGTGCGGCCTTTTATATGCCAGTTTTTGACCGTTTTATTCCATAAATCGACGAATTCTCTGTGCCGCTTCGATACATTCCTCGTAGGAAGCAACCAACGCCATGCGAACGTGCTGGCTTCCGGGGTTTATCCCTTGAGATTCTCTGGATAAATAACTGCCAGGTAAGACGGTTATATTTTGTTCAGCAAAGAGGTTTTTTGCAAAATCCTCATCACTGGCAGGCGTTTTTGCCCATAAATAAAAACTTGCATCAGGTTTTTTGACATCAAGTACAGGTTCCAATATTTCCAATACATCTGTAAATTTTTTCTGATACAAAGCTCTATTTTCTTCAGCATGCTTTTCATCTTGCCACGCGGTGATGCTGGCTTTTTGATGATGCAAAGGTATGGCACAACCATGGTAGGTTCGATATTTAAGAAATTTTGCCAGTATTTCTTTATCGCCTGCGACAAAACCAGAACGTAAACCAGGTAAGTTTGATCGTTTAGATAAACTGTGGAAAACAACGCAACGTGAATAGTTAGTGTTTCCCATTTCTGCTGCCGCTTCGAGTAAACCGATAGGTGGATTACTTTCATCAAAATAAATCTCTGAATAACATTCATCTGAAGCAATAATAAAGTCGTGCTTCTTTGCTAGCGTAATCAGTTTTTGTAATGTGGTTTTATTGATGACTGCTCCGGTTGGATTTCCAGGAGAACAAATATAAAGTAACTGACAACGCGCCCATGTATCACTGCTAACAGAGTCAAAATCGGCTAAGTAATTATTCTCAGCAGTGGTATTGAGATAAAAAGGTTCTGCACCAGAAAGGTAGGCCGCACCTTCATAGATTTGATAAAAGGGATTAGGCATTACGATTAAAGGATCTTCGTTGCGATCAATCACGGCTTGAGCAAACGCAAACAAGGCCTCACGTGTGCCATTAACGGGGATGACTTGATGCTCGGAATTTAAACTTTTCTTTGGTAAGTTAAAACGCTTTGTTAACCAATCTGTAATGGCTTGACGTAATTCAGGAATACCTTTGGTAAGAGGGTATGCAGAAACACCACTGAGTTGTTGCTGTAACTCTTTCATCACAAACCCAGGGGCTTTATGTTTTGGTTCGCCAATTGAGAGCGCAATATGCTCAAGCTCTGAATTTGGTGTAATACCACTTTTTAACGCAGAGAGTTTTTCAAACGGGTAGGGGTGTAGTTTATCGAGTTCAGGGTTCATAATAGGTTTTTATAATATTTAGTTTGAGACGTATGAATAATAATAAAGACAGTATAAGCCAGAGCGGTTTTATCGCCAAATACAATCAGCACACGATGTTACCCGTTGTGGCATTGCTCTTTGCCTCAACTATGTGGGGGCTTATCTGGTATCCATTACGGTTATTGGAAGACGGTGGCTTGCATGGTTTGTGGGCGACAGCGTTGATGTACTGCGGCACCATGATTGTCGCCGTTCCTGTATTGTATAAAGGCTGGCGTGAATGGCTTACGCATCCTTTTTTATTTTTCTTTATGGCTATCGCAGCGGGTTGGACTAATATTGCATTTATTCTCGCCGTGCTGGATGGTAACGTCGTACGTGTACTCCTGCTGTTTTATCTGTCTCCATTATGGGCAACCTTATTAAGTGTTTTCTTCCTAGGTGAACATCTGTCACGTCGGGCTCTTGGTATTTTAGCCATCGCTATGGTTGGCGCAGTAGTAATGTTATGGCATGAATCGCTTGGATTTCCTGCCCCTAAAGATACTGCAGATTGGTTGGCTTTATCTGCCGGCATTGCTTTTGCGATAACCAATGTTTTGATTCATAAATTGAATCATGCTTCTGTTATGGTGAAAACAGCGACAGGTTGGTTAGGTGTTTTATTTTTAGCATTTATCCTGATTATATTTACGCAACAAAAATTAGCTGTATCAACTGAAGTGATTGCCGGTGCCTGGATTCTGGGTGCAGTTGCGATGACGATGATGAGTGTAGCGGTGTTTTATGGGGTGACAAATATGCCTGTGCATCGTTCCGCGATCATTTTATTGTTTGAAATTGTGGTGGGGGCGGTATCTTCAATATTATTAACTAATGAAGTCATTGAATTACGTGAATGGATAGGTGGAGGACTTGTTATATTAGCCGCTTATCTCACAGCAACAAGTCAGGTTGAAGAGGGGACAATGTCATGAGTGATAAAGTTATTTTAAAATTACATCATGTTAGTTTAATTGTTGAAAATTTAACTATCTCATTGGCTTTTTACAATGAGGTACTCGGTCTTGAAGTCGATGATAGTCGACCTGATCTTGGTTATCCTGGTGCGTGGTTAACGTTACCTGGGCAACAACAAATTCATTTAATGCAATTGGATGACCCTGATAAAAACAGTGTACGTCCAGAACATGGTGGGCGTGATCATCATATTGCATTTGCAGTAAATTCAATTGATGCAATATCAACGTCCCTTGAAAATTTAGATATGACATTTACCAAAAGTAAATCTGGTCGTAAGGCATTATTTTGTCGTGATCCAGATGGTAATGCCCTGGAGTTTATGGAAAATTAGAACGGAAGAAGAACAGAATAAAACCAATGAGAAAACATGTGATGTGGGAATTTTTTTTGTAAAAGTTAATTAGTTTTGGCTATATCTACTAGAAATTCCCGTGATTAAATCTGTTCTTAGTGTTCTTTGTTTTATATTGTTTCTTACTACAATTTTTTTATTAGCTTGACAAACACATTAGTCTGTAATAAAAAAGTTACTTAAACAATAAAAAGAAAAGTATAGAGAGGTAATAATGAACTTATACAAGCTACTTATGGTTTTAGTGCTCACGGTTTTCATTTCAGGTTGTGAATCTATGATTACATCCTTAATTCCTAAGGGTGAAGCTCCAAAAAATGCACAAGCGTTTCGACTCGCCTCAAAAACAGAATCAGCTATTGTTGAAAATGAATTTATTGTTAACAAACCACTATCTTATGTTATCAAACGTTGGAAAAAACGTTATAAACCATGTTTAGATGCTACTTACAGAAAGACTTACGTTAGACGAGATGGTTTTTTTGATAGCAAAAGTAAGAATATTGATACGGGTTATAATTCTAAACTTAAAGTTTATCGCAAAAAGGCTGTTTTAACACTACAGATGGAAAAAGGGGGAATGCATGCAGTTCTTCCTCCCGGAGGTATGTATGTTCTTGTACTTGATGCTAAACGAATAAAAGGTAATAAAACCAGGATTGTTGAGTATCGGTGGGATGGTAGTCTAAATTTTGACATCATAACTAATAGTGTAGTGAATTGGGCTTCAGGTAAAAGTACAGCTTGTCCAGATTACGGTGAAGTTAACACATATAAATTTTTTAAATGATTTTCAAATATTATTTTAGATATTGGTATGTCGTATTATTCGCTTTATTATTTACTGGATGCACTTCATCATCTATACAACCCTACTCAAACATTCTTAATAAGAATTTAACAGTTCGTTTACACAAGGATAGCTCTAATGATATTAGAGCTCGTGTAGACATCTACAGTCTTGATAAGCAATGTCAAGGTGATTATAAGGGAACAATACGGTTTGCAAAAGAACCTGTTAAAATTGGCATTCCATATAACAAACAAACTTTATTAAGTTTTTATTTTTTAAGTTCAGATTGGCTGACTGGAAAATACTCTATTAATATTGAAGCTTTGATCAAACCTCGTTTAGGAAGTCGCTATGAGGCTAAATTAAGTTATGTTGATAGTGCTTATGAACTACTTCTTTATAAAGTAAATCAAAAGACTGGAAAAAGGCAAGTGATTGAAATCGTTAATGTTAATGCTTGTCAATAATTTCTGTTAAGTACAATAATATATGAAAATTCCGTGTGCTAAAAATTATTGCAGGTCCGAATTGATTTGGACAATTATTAATGTCTAACTATTCAGCCCTTCAATAATCGTCTTCTCTAAACATTCAAGTTGCTTTTTATTCGTTATTGCCCCCCCTTGAATATGGGTAATAAAGAAAATATCCTCTGCCTTTTCACCAAAGGTAGCAATTTTAGCTTTGTGTAATGTGACGCCGCAAGCATGCATAGCCGATCCTATTTGAGATAAAATCCCGGGTCGATCGTAAGCAACGACTTTCATTATTGTTTGGTTCTGTATCTCATTATTTTCAAAACTAACTCGTGTAGGAAACCTGAAGTGTTTTGCTGCTCTTGGAATATGAGTTGTAATACCTGGTGTTGCTGTATCAGGGGTTGTAATGTAATGCGTTAATTTTTCTTTTAACTCATCAATACGTAATGTATCTGTCAGTTGTGATCCATCTGCTTCCAACACAAGAAAAGTATCAAGTGTGTAATTATCCTGAGATGTAAATATGCGCGCATCCATAACAGTTAAATTCATTTGTTCAATTAATGTTGAAATAATAGTAAACAAATTACTGTTGTAGTTGGTGTGAATAAATATTTCAGTACCTTCACCTTTAGGACGTTTACGTAACAGGATAAGAGGTGTATCAACCGTTTTGTTTTGTAATATGTGTTCAGTGTGCCAAATTATTTCTGATGGCGAATAGCGAATAAAATATTCATCACCAAACTTATCCCATAAAAAATCAATACTTTTTTCCGCTATGTTTTTTTCAACTAACGCTTTGCGTGCTTGCCATTGGTAATCTTTGATTCGTTCAGATTGGATGATAGGGTTTTC
>JAUVEN010000063.1 GCA_030594815.1 Gammaproteobacteria bacterium | reverse complement strand
GCGGCAATCTTTATGAGTTTTGCAGTATTCTCGAACAGATTGCCGCGCTTCGCTCGCAATGACAAGGTGTTAAGTTATTTTTCTTCTTGTTTTGGTCGTTGTATCACGGTTGCCTTAGTCGTGAACATTCCTTCCTGATTTATTCCTTTTATAGAAAGTGAATTACCGGGTTTTACTTCACTAACCAAATTTAATAAATGGCGAACATTTTGTACTTCAATATTGTTGATATGAGTGATTACATTACCAGGTTTAATTCCTGCTTTATCCGCAGGCCCGGATGTAGCAGTACCATTAACAATAATTCCATATACACGTTTTAAGCCAAATGAATTTGCAAGTTCAGAATTCATATCCTGAATCGCAACACCTAACCAACCACGTTTAACATGGCCGAACTCAATAATTTGGGTTAAAACATTGGTTGCTAAACTTAATGGAATGGCAAATCCAATTCCTTGTGAACCACCACTTTTAGAGTAAATATCGGTATTAATGCCAATGAGTACACCATAAGAATTTATCAGTGCGCCACCTGAGTTCCCCGGGTTAATTGCAGCATCAGTTTGAATAAAGTTTTCAAAGGTATTAATGCCTAACATGTTTCGTCCTGTTGCACTGATAATACCGGAAGTCACTGTTTGTCCTACGCCAAATGGATTGCCAATGGCAAGAACAACATTCCCGACTTCAATTTCATTAATTTTACTGAGAGTGATAGCGGGAAGGTTGTCTAATTTTATTTTAAGTACGGCAAGGTCAGTGTCCGGATCTGTGCCTACAACGGTCGCAATCGTGGTTCGACCATCTTTTAATGCAACCAGAATTTCGTCCGCTGCTTTGATGACATGGTGGTTGGTAAGAATATATCCTTGAGGACTAATGATGACACCAGAGCCAAGGCTCGACTCCATTCTTTTACGTGGTTCCCCCATTCTGCCACCGAAGAGCTGTTTAAACGCAGGATCATTCAGTAATGGGTGTTGCTCTTCGGTGATAATTTTAGTGCTTTGAATATTTACCACTGCAGGTGCAGCATTTTTAACTGCCAAAGCATAAGAGGTGATAGGAACTGCAGGAGTAGTTCGATCTGATTGAATAAGTTCAACAACCTCAGTATCTATTTGTGTGATGCTCTCATTGGTAGTGTTCTCTTTTTCAGATTGAAAATATAAAATAAGAAAAGCAGCCGCTAAACCAATAGTGGCAAATTGAATAATAAATGTAATAAGCTTGGTAACACGCATTAGAAATTCCGTTAAACTAAATATTTACCCGTAATCTTAACCTAGGAAGGTATAGCAAACATGATCCAATTAAAAGATTTGCTCAATTATTCAAACAACGTTCTGGAGATAGAGCGGTTTCAGGATTATTGTCCAAATGGATTACAGGTAGAGGGTAAATCTGAAGTTAAAAAAATCATTTCCGGTGTGACTGCGAGTCAGGCGCTCATTGACGCTGCCATTAAAGAAAAAGCGGATGTATTGCTGGTTCATCATGGTTATTTTTGGAAGGGGGAAGATGCACGGATTATCGGCCTAAAATATAATCGTGTGCGTAGTCTGATTGAGTCAGGGATTAATTTACTTGCTTATCATTTGCCGCTGGACGCTCATCCTTTATATGGAAATAACGCTAAATTAGCCGAAATACTGGGGTTGGAAATTGCAGGGAGCTTTCCATCGACTAATGATGCGGTAGGAATGTATGGACGTTTAAAAATCCCGATGTCGGCAGCCGACTTTAGTAAAGAGATTACAGCCGCGCTGGGGCGAGAAGTTTTACATATCGGTGAGAATAGTGAACAAATTCAAACAGTTGCATGGTGCAGTGGGGCAGCACAAAACTATATAACCGATGCTGCTATGCTTGGTGTGGATGCTTACTTAAGCGGTGAAATATCTGAGCAAACAATGCATATCGCACATGAATATGGGATACATTTTTATGCTGCGGGTCACCATGCCACAGAACGTTATGGCGTCCAGGCTTTCGGTGAACATTTAGCCTCACATTTCGGAATAACCCACAAATTTATCGATATTCCAAATCCTGCATAACCTATTGAACTGCTAGGGATTATTTGACTCACCTTGACCAACTGGCTGCGATCGGCCAGAATACGCTCGCCAAAAAATTTAGGTGTTTTGGTGTAAATCCAGAGCACTTCTGCGCTTTATAACGCTAAACAAATGGGACTGACAGAAACACTGTTAGTTCAAAACGATTTTGGGAGATTTCTAATGACAGATGGCGTCGATAACGGCAAACGTCGTTTTCTCACGATAGCTGCGACCAGTGGTGTTGCGGCTGTGGGAGCGGGTTTTGCTGCGGTACCTTTTATTGCATCTTGGAACCCGAGTGCCCGAGCCAAAGCGGCCGGTGCACCAGTAGAAGCTGATTTTAGTAAGCTTCAGCCAGGACAAATGATGCGTGTTGAGTGGCGTGGTAAGCCAGTATGGATCGTTCGTCGTACTGATAAAAATCTTAAGGATTTGAATAGCTTAACTGATAGCTTACGTGATCCTGAATCCGCTATTAAAGATCAGCAACCTGCTTATGCGGTAAATGAAGGGCGTTCAATTAAACCAGAATATTCAATTCTCGTGGGTATTTGTACTCATTTAGGTTGTTCACCAACATACCGTCCAGAATTGGCTCCAGCTGATTTAGGTGACAAATGGGTTGGTGGTTTCTTCTGTCCCTGTCACGGTTCACGTTTTGATTTGTCAGGACGTGTATATAAGAATGTTCCGGCACCGACTAACCTCGTAGTGCCTCCACATATGTATTTAGCTGAAACACGCGTGATTATCGGTGTTGACGAGGGAGCTGCGTAATGGAAATGTTAATGAACACGTTAAAATCCCTTATGGGTTGGGTTGATGCCCGTTTCCCGGCAACAAAGCTGTGGGAAGAACATCTTTCTAAATATTATGCACCAAAGAACTTTAACTTCTGGTATTTCTTTGGTTCATTAGCGCTACTTGTTTTAGTGATTCAGGTTGTTACAGGTATTTTCCTGACTATGCACTACAAACCAGACGCTGCTTTAGCTTTTGCTTCAGTTGAATACATCATGCGTGATGTTAACTGGGGTTGGTTAATCCGTTATATGCATTCAACAGGTGCTTCTGCATTCTTCATTGTTGTTTATCTGCATATGTTCCGCGGTTTAATGTACGGTTCATTCAAAAAGCCTCGTGAACTTATTTGGCTTTTCGGTATGTTCATCTTCTTAGCGTTGATGGCTGAAGCATTCATGGGGTACTTATTACCATGGGGGCAGATGTCATACTGGGGTGCACAGGTTATCGTTAACTTATTCGGTGCAATTCCATTTGTTGGTGATGAACTTTCAATCTGGATTCGTGGTGACTATGTTATCTCTGATGCAACTTTGAATCGTTTCTTTGCATTCCACGTTGCTGCTGTTCCAATGGTTATTATTGGCTTAGTTGTTGCGCACATTATTGCGTTACATGAAGTAGGTTCAAATAACCCGGACGGTGTTGAAATCAAGAAGAACAAAGGTGCAGATGGTATCCCATTAGATGGTATTCCTTTCCACCCTTACTATTCTGTTAAAGATATTGTGGGTGTTATTGTATTCATGATGTTCTTTGCTGCAATTATGTTCTTCGGTCCGGAAATGGGCGGTTACTTCCTTGAGCATGCAAACTTTATCCCTGCTGATCCATTGAAGACACCTGAGCATATTGCACCGGTTTGGTATTTCACTCCATTCTATACCATGCTTCGTGCAGTACCTGATCCATTCCTGGGTGTTGTTGCGATGGGTGGTGGTGTTGTGATTTTAGCTTTCTTACCGTGGATAGATAACAATCCGATTAAATCGATTCGTTATCGCAGCATGTTGCACAAGATCAACTTATTCTTCTTTGTTGCAGTGTTCTTCTATATTGGCTATTTAGGCGTGAAAGCACCAGAGCCAGTATTATCTGAATTAGGTTTACGCTTCTCAGAAGTGTACTTCGTTTTCTTCTATGTGCTTTGGTTCCATAGCAAAACACGTGATGCAAAATTCAGCTACATGTCGTTAATCGGCTGGTTAGGATTGTTCTCGTTAAACGATTTTGCGAGATACGTAGAAGGTTCAGGTGAGTTAATGATGATAGGCTGGTTAATTCCCGCTATTTATCTTGCTGTAATGTTCCTTGCTCCTCTATATACCAATCTTAATGCTGAGAAAGCAGTTCCAGAGAGGGTGACAGGATAATGAAAAAAACTATACTCGCAATTTTGATGGTGTTACCAACATTGGCTATGGCCTCTGGTGGAGCACACCTCGATAAAGTTGATTACGATTTACATAATAAAGAATCACTACAAAGTGGTGCACGTTTATTCGTAAATTATTGCTTAAGCTGTCACTCAGCTGCATACCAACGTTATAACCGCATGGCGGAAGATATTGGTTTAACCGAATCTCAAGTAACGAGCAACCTTATGTTTGCTAGTGAAAAAGTGGGTGAAACTATGACTGTTGCTATGACAACGGATGATGCAAAAATCTACTTCGGTACAAAGGTTCCTGACTTATCAGTGGTAGCACGTGCTCGTGGTGCAGATTGGTTATATACCTATTTACGTACTTTTCATACTGATAGCTCTCGTCCATTTGGCGTAAACAATACAGCATTTAAAGATGTTGGTATGCCTCATGTTCTTTGGGAATTAGAAGGCATGAAAAAGTTAGTTAATGCAGATGAAATGCAAAAACACCCTGGTACTGCTCCTAAGTTTGAAGTTGTATCGAAAGGTAAAATGTCTGCAGCTGAATATGATAATGCAATGCGTGACTTAACCGCCTTTATGGTTTACATGGGTGAACCTGCGAAGTTAGTTCGTTATGAACTTGGTGTTTATGTATTGATATTCCTGTTCTTACTCTTCCTGGTTGCTTACCCAATGAAGAAAGAATTCTGGAAAGATATTCACTAATAAGTGCTTAATGGCTCATTCGTGATTCATATCACTTAATGTAAAAGTCGGGGGGATTATTCCCCCCATCTTTGTTTTTAAAAGAAATATTTTTGAGGTAACAACATGGCACAAATGGCTAACAAACGTTTAGCAATGACACTTTATTCAAGTGACACCGATCCTTATTGCCACATGGTTCGTATCGTTCTAGCAGAAAAAGGCATCAACTATGAAGCCACGGATGTTGATCTTGATGATACACCTGAAGACCTGAAAGATTTAAATCCGTATAACGAAGTACCGACATTGGTCGATCGTGATTTGGTGTTATATGGTCATCAAGTTATTATGGAGTATCTGGATGAACGTTTTCCTCATCCACCTTTAATGCCTGTTGATCCTGTTTCACGTGCACGTAACCGTTTAATGCTAAGACGAATTGAACGTGACTGGTATACATTATCGAATAAAATCGCCAGGGGTGAAGATCTCGATAATGCACGTAAAGAACTGGCAGATAGCTTGTTAACGGTTGCACCTATCTTTGAACAAAAGAAATTCTTCATGAGTGACGACTTCACTGTAATGGATTGTGCACTTGCTCCTCTGTTATGGCGTTTACAACACTACGGCGTTGAATTACCAAGTGCAGCGGGTGCATTAATTACATATGCAGCAAACGTATTTAATCGTGAAGCGTTTAAAGAAAGTTTGACCGAAGCTGAACAAGAAATGCTCGCTATCTAAGTTTATTTTAAAGAGAAGTAATTTACTTGGATAACGAACTACCACCAGAATCAATGACATCCAGTCAGCC
Source organism: Gammaproteobacteria bacterium (assembly GCA_030594815.1). Lineage (GTDB taxonomy): Bacteria > Pseudomonadota > Gammaproteobacteria > UBA6429 > Thiohalophilaceae > JAGLTQ01. The sequence goes on along the minus strand of JAUVEN010000063.1, from coordinate 11,009 downwards.
TTATTTAATTCGAGGCATCTATGACTGGGTGATTGATAACGGTATGACACCCTACCTTTTAGTTAATGCCGAAAATGATTACGCAATGATTCCTCGAGACTACGTCGAAGATGGAAAAATTGTATTAAATATCAATCCTTCTGCCATTAGCGATCTCCAACTTGGTAATGACTACATTATGTTTAATGCCCGTTTTAGCGGCAAAGCAATGGAAGTTAGTGTGCCTATTGTTGCTGTATTAGCAATATATGCACGTGAAAATGGCCAAGGCATGATGTTTGATGAAAATAACAATCATCTTCCTCCTACACCACCTGAAGGAAGCACTCCTCCTGAAAAACCTAAAAAGCCACAAAAACCACAGCTTAAAGTAGTTAAATAAGCTGACGATTATTTTTAAAATAATGCTAATGTATTCAGTATATTAGTCGATATTATAAAAGATTCATGAGTGTTTTTAATGGAGAGTTTTTCTAAATGAAAAAGAGATCACAAAAATCATTTTCAGATTATATTCTTTTTATGTTCGTATTATTTTTTCTGAGTTTGCAAATAAACTCGGCTGAGAATGCTAGTTTTAATAAAAAATCATTCACGGTAGGTTTTGCTCAGGATACATTAGCGAATGACTGGCGAAAGGCTCAGGTCACTCAACTTAAAGCTGAGTTTAAGAAACATCCGAATATTAAATTTATTGTTACCGATGCGGGTGGTAACAGTAATAAACAAATACAAGATATGGAAGATTTAGCGCATCGGAAGGTGGATGTATTAATTACCAGCCCACGAGATGGGGTAGCAAGTACGCCAGCAATTTCTCGTATATATAATCAGGGTATCCCGGTAGTTTTAATAACCCGTGCTATTACTTCAGAGTATTACACAACACTGGTGACACCGGATGATTATCAGATAGCAAGTAACGCAGCAAAATTTATAGCTAAAAAATTATCCGGAAAAGGAAATGTTTTCATGCTACGTGGTGTTCCTACTGCGACGACGGCTATCGCCAGGACAAAAGGATTTCTTGATACGATTAAAAAATACCCTGGTATCAAAGTGACAGCCATCGAAAATGGTAATTATCTTCGTGGCGATGCGATACGTGCAACTGAAAAAATCATAAATGAAAAAAAATCTTTTGATGCCATATATGCACAAAGTGACAGCATGGCTGTCGGGGCTCGCTTAGCGTTGAAAAAAGCAGGTATTTCAGCAAAAAATAAATTGATAGTGGGGATTGATTATATAAGTGAAGCGAGAGAAGCTATTAGAGAGGGGAATCAGGCAGCCACTTTCCTTTACCCAACTTGTGCAGAAGAAACCGCTGCCGTGGTACTTAAAATATTACAAGGTAAATATGTGCCAAAGAATATTCGGGTAAAAAGCAAAATGATCACTAAAAACAATGTAAACAAAGTTGCACCTATATTCTGATAATTTATATCAAACTAATACATGAATACAATTAAGAAAAAGTTATTGTTATTGCTTACCCTTTCCATGGGGGGAAGTATGTTATTAGCCGGGATAGCTTTAACTATCATTACTAAAAATAATTATGAAGAATCAACCCGAACAGATTTTAATAATTACTATGAACGCGCCAGAAGTACCTTTAAGAAGCTGTCATCAGACACACAGTTTTATGCTTCTGAGTTAGCGCAGCGTGAAACGGTCAAAAATGCCCTTAATCTTGTCTCCGAATATTCAGATATAAATAACTATCAGGCTAATATTTATGACGAGGAAAAGAAGAATATTGCTCGTACGTTATTTCAGTATGCCAAGTCGTCACATCTTCATGAAATAAGAGTTTATGATAATGCTGGCTGGTTAACCGCTTTTTCTAACCCTGCTCATAAAATAATGGGTATAGTGTCTTTTCATAAAGGAAAACCCGTAGTCATCACAGTAAATGATGATAAAGAAGCATGGAACATTACAAAAGATTTAAATTATATTCCTCTAATAAAAATCAATAATTTAAATGAATCAATTACTACTGATTATGTTCAGGAACGAGACATCGTTGGAGTACAATCTATATCAAATGTATTGCGCACATATTCAGATGGTACAAGTAAGAAAATGGGTAGGGTTTATGTGCTTAACTCGATTGGTGACGATACCTTAAATACATTATCAAAGGGCTCTAATGCAGAACATGGTATATTTATGCCCAATAATAAATGGGTAGGAGACAACATTAATGAAATAACGCCTGATACTTTAATTGTTTCACAACCATTATTTAATTCTGAAAATAATGTGGAATCGCAATGGATTGATAATACTCATTACCTGATGAATTCATTCTCAGTCGGATTATCAAACGGACAACATTTTTATTTAGTTTCAAGTCTTAATCGAGATGTCATAAGCAAACAGATTGATGAAACTATATTTATAATATTTATCGTCTTTGCTATTTTACTTCTTATTTTATTACCCGTAGGTTTACTCTTCGCACGACGCAGTATAACTGACCCTATAGATTCATTAGTACAAGCTGCCAAGTCTTTAGAGGAAGGTAGTTATAAAACATTTAATACCCAAAAAAATATGGGTGAAGAAATAAGCACACTTGCCGAGGCGTTTAACTCGGCAGTTCATACAGTAAAAGATCGAGAGGTTGAACTTCGTGCTGCACAAGAATCATTAGAACAAAGGGTTGAGGAGCGAACAACAGATCTTGTTCTTGTTAATAAAGATTTATTAAAAGAGAACAAGATTAGGCTTGAAGCTGAAAATAAACTGGCAGAGTCTACAAAAATGTTACAGATTGTCATGGATAATATCCCCCAGTTCGTTTTCTGGAAAGATATTGATTCAACCTACTTAGGTTGCAATAAAAATTTCAGTACCATCGCCGGTATGGACAGCCCTGATGATATGATTGGAAAAACTGATTATGATTTACCATGGACTAAAGAAGAAGCTGACTTTTATATTAAGACTGACCAGAGAATAATGAATTCTGATCAAGCTGAATATAACATTCATGAGACACAGAAAACAGCGAGTGGAGATGAAACTCATCTGGAAACAAATAAAGTTCCCCTACATGATTTAATTGGAAATGTAATAGGTCTGCTGGGAACATATCAGGATATTACCGAGCGAAAAGGTTTCGAAAAGGAGATCATTAAGGCGAAAAATTTAGCTGAAAAAGCCAACCAGGCTAAATCAGAATTTCTTTCTCGAATGAGCCATGAGTTACGGACACCACTTAACGCAATATTAGGTTTTGCTCAGCTGCTGGAAATAAATTCTGAAAATAGCAATAATTCTATGACAAAGAGCAACATTAATGAGATTCTTGATGCCGGGAAGCATCTTTTAGAGTTAATTAATGAAGTATTAGATCTTGCCCGCATTGAATCGGGTGGATTAATCTTAAACATTGAAAGTGTTGATGCTTACAAGATACTTGATGATAGCCTGAAGTTAACGCAATCATTATCTGAATCACGTAATATTACCATCGAAAAAGATATTAACAATTGTAAACAGCAACATGTACTAGCCGATGCCACAAGATTAAAGCAAATCTTTATCAACTTCATTACAAATGCAATTAAATACAATAAAGATGGTGGTCATATTACTATTCGTTGTCACGACGATGGTGACAATCATATAAGGATTAACGTTATTGACACGGGTACTGGTATTAACGAAGATAATTTAAATAAACTCTTTACTCCATTTGAACGGCTTGGTGTTGAGAACAAAGGGATTGATGGCACCGGTATAGGGCTGGTGATATGTAAACAGTTGATTAAGTTTATGGATGGTACCATTGGTGTTGAAAGTACCGAAGGTCAGGGGAGTAACTTCTGGTTTACTTTACCTTATGATTTAGAAATAAATCGCACAGAGTAAAATAGTCTTAATCTTTTATAATCTTAACGACCGCATTAATTAGCTTGTTAAGATCTTCACTTTCAATAACATACGGCGGCATTAGATAAACCAGTTTACCGAAAGGTCTTACCCATACACCGGCATCGACAAATTCTTTTGTTATTTTAGCCATATCAACAGCATGCTTCATTTCAACAACACCAATTGCACCTAATACACGAACTTCATTTACACTATCAAATGCTGTGCAAATATTAAGTCCTTCAAGCATTTGCTGTTCGATATTTTGTATTTTTTCTTTCCAGTCAGACTCAAGTAATAAATTAATACTTGTCAACGCAGCAGTACAGGCGAGAGGGTTTGCCATGAAGGTGGGGCCGTGCATAAATACACCAGGTTCACCATTATCAATGGTAGTAGAGATTTCAGCAGTAGTAAGTGTTGCTGCCAGGGTAAGATAGCCGCCTGTTAATGCTTTTCCGATGCACATAATATCGGGTGAAAGTTCTGCATGTTCACAAGCAAAGAGTTTTCCAGTTCGACCAAAGCCTGTTGCAATCTCATCAAAAATAATAAGAACATTATATTTATCACAAAGCACTTTTGCTTTTTTTAGATAATCAGCAGAATAAAACCACATACCACCTGCACCTTGAACGATAGGTTCAACAACAAGAGCGGCAATTTCAGCGGAGTGATTTTTTAATACTTGTTTTAGCTCTTTTAAATCTTCATCACTACAGCTTTCTCCAAATGGAGTGTTTGGCCTTTGGATAAAAATTTGATGAGGGATGCTATCCTTGAATAAGCTATGTATTCCCGTATCAGGATCGCTTACCGACATGGCCGCAAAGGTATCACCGTGATATGCGGATCGTAAGGAAATAAAACGCTGTTTCTCAGGTTTTTTCTTCGCATGCCAATATTGAATGGCCATCTTCATTGCGACTTCAACAGCAACTGAACCGGAATCAGAATAAAAAACTTTTTCTAATGCTTGCGGTGTTATGTCAATAAGTTTTTTGGTTAACTCAATGGCTGGTTCATGCGTTAAACCACCAAACATCACATGAGACATTTTTTTTATTTGTTTTTCAAGTGCGGCATTCATTATTGGATGATTGTAACCATGAATCATGCACCACCAGGAAGACATACCATCAATGAGTTCTCTGCCATCTTTGAGTTTGAGACGAACACCATTGGCTGACATAACTTCATAAACGGGTAAGTCAGAATTCATGGCGCTGTAAGGATGCCAGATATGATTTTGGTCTATTGATTGTTTAGTCATGCTTTAAGTTTATATAAATATTATGTGTTATTCCCCCTCCTTCAGGGAGGGGGCTAGGGGGAGGGGACATATTTAATCACCCCTCCCTTTGCCCTCCCCTACAAGGGGAGGGAATAAATACAGGGATTAATCCTGAAGCGGAAACATCTTTCCCGGATTAAGAATCCCATTAGGATCAAATTCTTTTTTAATTCGCTTCATTAAAGCCAGTGTCACGGGTTCTATTTCACGATCAACAAAGTCTCTTTTTTCAACACCAACACCATGTTCACCAGAAAGTGTACCATCAAGCTCAAGTACCAGATCAAATACTGCATCCAGGCAAAGATGTGCATTTTTATTTTGGGTTTCATCATCAGGGTTAAACAAAAGATTTACATGAATATTTCCATTACCTGCATGGCCAAAGTTAACAATAGGTATATCATATTGAGCTGAAAGTTTTTCCAATCCGTGTATCAGGGTAGGAATGTTTGAAACAGGCACCACAACATCTTCATTAATTTTCTTGGGCGAAATATTTCTAAGTGCTGGTGATAACGCTTTGCGTGTAGCCCATAGTGCATCAACTTCTTCTTTAGATTTTGCCACTTTAAACTCAAGTAAAGATGAGCTTTGACTCGCTTTTCGGATATCCTCAACAGAGGAGTCGAGTTGACTCTCCGGGCCATCAACTTCAACCATTAACATTGCGCCCGCATTGTCTGGGAAGGCAATATCTGAATAATCACGAATCATATCGATCGCCTTACCATCGATAAATTCGAGTGCACACGGTATGGTAGCTTGTGCCATTATGGCTGAGACTGCTTTTGCCGAAGATTCAATATCAGCATAGATTAATTGCATGGTACGTTTGCTTTCTGCAAGTGGTGTAAGTTTAAGTGTGGCTTCAGTGATAATTGCCAGAGTACCTTCTGAACCAATAATTAAACGTGTCAGGTCATATCCGACAACACCTTTTGAAGTGTAAACCCCGGTACGAATTTCTTCAGCTAACCCAGTTACTGCGCGTAGGCCAAACGTATTTTCTCGCGGTGTTCCATACTTGATGGTACGTGGACCTGCTGAGTTATAGGCAAGGTTCCCTCCTATTGAGCAGTATGCACTACTGGTTGGATCGGGGGGCCAGAAAAAACCATGTTCTTTTGCAGCATCTTGTACTTGTTGGTTGGTAACACCGGGTTCAACTACGATATATCTGTTTGCCGGATCTATTTTAATAATACGATTTAACTTTTCTGTGGAAAGTACCACGCCAGCTTGTAGAGGTACCGTGGCGCCGGTCGTTCCTGTACCTCGGCCACGAGCGGTAAGAGGTACCTTGTATTTATTACACAAAGAAACTATTTGATGGACTTGTTGATGTGTTGCAGGTTGTACAACCATATCGGGTACGGCATGACGTCGACTATTGTCATAACCATAACTCCAGACATCAGCTGGATCGGAAAGAATTTGATCTGCTTTAAGTATCTTTTCTATTGATTGAACAAAACTTGAATTTAATGACAAAGAATTTTAATCCACAAAATTTTTAGTTAACTTTCTTCAGGAAAAAGAAGATTATCAATCTGATCGCATAAACAGTGAATAGTGAGCAGATGGACTTCTTGAATACGTGCTGTAGATGCAGACGGAACTCGTACTTCAATATCATTATTGTTTAATATTTTAGCGACTTGTCCACCATCTCGACCTGTTAGAGCGATGACAACCATTTCCTGTTCATGTGCTTGTTCAATTGCACGGACAATATTTGGCGAAAAACCACTGGTTGAAATGGCAAGAAGAACATCACCGGGTTTGGCTAATGCATCTATTTGGCGGGCAAAAGTTTCGTCATAGTGATAGTCGTTGGAGATCGCAGTAAGCGCAGACGTGTCTACGGTTAAGGCAATAGCAGCGAGTGCCGGACGTTCACGTTCAAAACGACAGACCAGTTCCGCAGCAAAATGTTGTGCATCTGCAGCCGAACCACCATTACCACAACTTAATATTTTACTGCCGTTTTTTAAGGCTGAGGCCATTGCTTCGATAGCAGATGTTATCGGTTTGTTAAGGGCATCTTTTGCATCCTGTTTTGCCTGAATGCTTTTTTCAAAAATAGATTTAACATTATTTGCTGTCGTGTCAGTACTCATTATAACTTTCCTTCATGCCTCAAATGCGTTTTTTATCCAGTCGAAATCAATGTTATTAATGTTATCAGTTTCAATTGAACCGGTTATTGAAACAACATCAAATCGTGCCGGATATTTGTTCAGCTTTGCATGCTGTTGTAAATATGCAGATGCTGTCTTAATTAATTTTGATTGTTTGCTGGCGGTGATGGATTCTGCGCCACTACCAAAATTATTACTGCGACGATAGCGAACCTCAACAAAAACAAGGCTATCACTATCTTGCATTATTAGATCAATTTCACCAAAGCGACAGTTGAAATTTCGCTCAAGTAATTTAAAGTCCTTTTTTTCTAAATACTCACAAGCAAGACTTTCGGTAACTTCACCAAGTTCGCGAGTTGTGACCATTACTGGTTCGCTTGTTCAAGTAATCTTGGACGACCACTGCGGAAGTAAACCCAACTGAGTTGGCGTTTAATTCGTTGTTTTTCATCCATGCTTAAACTTCCTGTTTCACCTTGATAGCGTTCATATGGATAAGCTTTCAATGTATTTAATGCAGCAATAATATTAAATGCATCAACACCCATTGCATATAATCGTTGATGTTTATTACCTTCCTTTGAAATTAATTTCTCAATTTCATTACGTAAGCCACGATGAGATGTACTTTCTGTTAATACCCAGGGCATATCACCAAAGCGTATGCCATCCATATCACGATCACGTTCTGTATTTAAATTACCGGTATAGATATGTGAAGTGGCATACACCGGTACTTTGCTCGCATGAAAGAATTTTAACTGAGGACGAATTTGTCGTGCCTGACGTGGGAAACCTGCGATGAAGATAAAATCAATATCCTGACGGCGATAGGTTGTGTATTTTAATTTAGTTCTTAATAAGCGGGACATCTTACGATAGCGATTTTTACTTTCATCAATATTTAATAACTTTCGTATTGGTAAAGAAAAATCATTCTTGCTTGAATTATAGCTCTGTTGTTCAACAACACGGCCACCGATTTGCTCCCAACGTTCGCGAAATGCTTTATATACACGATCACCCCATGGTCCTGTAGGAGTTAAAACGGCTGCATTAACATGACCATCTAACCAGGTGCGCTCTGCAACCTGAATCGCTTCTTCTTCTGGCGATAATCCAAATTGATATAATTCTTGTGGAATAGAATCTTCACTATTGATGTAGTTAAGCGCAAGAGTAGGAACAGAAAGATCATCCTGCTCCGCTAGTTCTTTAATCGAAGCTTTATTTAACGGCCCAATTACAAACTTAGCTCCATCCGATATTGCTTTTTCATAAATATCACCAATGCTTTTTGGATCTGCTTTTGTATCATAAATACGGATTGTTATATTTTCTTTATCTTTTTTAGCATAGTAAGACGCTAATAAACCATCTCTTATCGCTTTAGCTGGATTTGCAAAACGCCCCGTTAATGGCAGTAATAATGCAATATTTTTAGGTAAGGTTACATCTTCCTGTTTACGATTACGTAAACCTTCAAGTAGAGATAACTGCACAGGATGATTAGTATAACGACGTTGCCAGTTATTAATTGAAGCACGTAATAACGTTGGATTAAGTTGATATTTTTTCGAAATGCGTACCAGTTCCATCCAACCACTTAAAATATCGGGTGCTCTTGCAGGTTGCAGCTGTTGTAATGAACGTTCACTCAAAAGCGCTAAAGATTCCCAAATGAGTTCCTGACTTTTTAATTTTGATTCATCATCTGTCAGGTAGTTCCCCTGCAGAATATATTCTTCAGCCGTTGTTAAACGATCTCCTTGCATTGAAAATGCTGTTGCTCGTAACTCATGATATTCAGCAAGAAAAATTGCTGGACTATTACTAGCTAAGGGTTTTTTTAATTGATTTAAAACTTCTTCGGCATTTCGTTCAGCTAATGCAATATGTGCACGAGTTAGTCGTGCCAGGTTTGAAACCTTTAAAATATTTTCATTAATGTGTAATGAATGCAAAAGTTGCACTGCTTGTGTTAACTGATCTGCTTTAACATAGGAGATAATTGCTCGCAGTACTAATAACGCCTGTTCTGTTCCTACTGTACCACTTGCTTGTTGATTAAAGGCGATAGCTGCTTCAGCATACTGCTTCGATAGATAGAGCTGATCAGCTTCACTCACTGCATCGGGTGAATAACCGGGCTTGCTTGCGCAACTGGCTAAAATGAAAGTGATGCTGATGAGTGCGAAAAATTTAAAATAATGTTTCATAATTGTTTTGTCTGTTATTGTGGCTAAAATTAACTTTTTATTGTTTTCGTTTTAATTTACTGATTTTACAGCATCGTGGTTTTATAGCATAGGGCGGAATTATACCGTGTCATTTAAAAAAGGTTCTTTGTACATCGTCGCAACTCCGATAGGAAATATGGGGGATATGACAGAGCGCGCACAAAAAACATTAATGGATGTTGATGTTATTGCAGTAGAAGATACTCGTCGAAGTGGTCAATTGTTACGCAATTTTGAAATATCGACGCCAATGATTGCGGTACATGAGCATAATGAGAGACAAATCTGTGATTCTTTGCTCGACAGAATAGAAAGAGGGGAGAGTATTGCCCTTATTTCAGATGCAGGAACACCATTATTAAGTGATCCGGGATATTTTTTAGTCAATCAGGCTCGGGAGCGGGATATTGGTGTTGTTCCTATACCAGGGGTATCTGCAGTAATCACTGCTTTATCTGTTGCAGGTTTACCCACAGATCGTTTTGTATTTGAGGGATTTCTTCCTGCTAAAACTACAGCACGCCTGCAAAAACTGGAAAATCTTAAAGATGATGGTCGAACCCTGATATTTTATGAAGCACCGCATCGTATTATTGAAATGCTAAAAGATTGCCAGAAAGTTTTTGGTGGTCAGAGAAAGGTGGTAATAGCACGGGAACTGACTAAAACCTTTGAAACAGTCCATGGAGATGTATTGGATACATTGATTCCGTGGGTAGAAGCGGATGAAAACCAGAAAAAAGGTGAATTTGTAGTGTTGGTGCAAGGTGCTGAAACGCGTGAAGACACGGGGGTTGATGCTGAATCTGAACGTATCTTGTTGATTTTATTGAAAGATTTGCCGGTTAAACAAGCGGCGGCATTGACTGCGAGTATTACAGGATTGAAGAAAAATGCCTTGTATCAGCATGCTCTGAATCTTAAAAATAAGTAGGAAATTGTTCCTCCTCCCTCTGGGAGGGGGTTAGGGGGAGGGGATATATTTTATATCACCCCTCCCTAGCCCTCCCCTTGAAGGGGAGGGAATATAGAGTTTTGCGCGTATTTATTTAGCCACCCCAGTTACATATCGGGTTATAGCCCAAAAATTATTAAATAAGTGCTAAATCCTTGATTTATAACCAAGAAAATCAAGTATACTCGCATCCGGAGTTGGCCAGGCAGTCGCGCTATTCTATTTATATAGTATAGGGAGGAAAGTCCGGGCTCCATAGGGCAGGGTGCCAGCTAACAGCTGGGGGGCGCGAGCCTACGGAAAGTGCAGCAGAAAATATACCGCCTAAGGTTCTTTTCGGAGAAAACGGTAAGGTTGAAATGGTGCGGTAAGAGCGCACCGCGTCGGTAGTAATATTCGACGGCATGGTAAACCCCACTCGGAGCAAGACCAAATAGGGGAACAACGTGTGGCCCACATGGTTCCCGGGTAGGTTGCTTGAG
>JAUVEN010000101.1 GCA_030594815.1 Gammaproteobacteria bacterium | reverse complement strand
AAACGCGTTAAACGTTGAAGTTTATTTTCATCTGATGTGGCAACAGGTAAAGAAAATACCTGACGTTGATTATGTTTAAAATTAAAGGCCACATCAAAACGTGCTAAAGCAATACGTTTAACGACATCTTCAACATGTCGGTATTCAGTGCGATCGGCCTTCAAAAATTTACGTCTTGCCGGTGTATTATAAAAAAGGTTATTCACTTCCACCGTTGTGCCTTGTGGGTGAGACGCAGGCATTAAATCAAACTCACCTTCTTTATATTTTATACTCCATGCCATATCCTGATAATGTGAAGTTAGAATAAGTTCACTCACAGAAGCAATACTTGCGAGAGCTTCACCACGAAACCCCATACTCTCGATATGAATAAGATCATCTAAGGAGCGAATTTTACTGGTTGCATGGGGACTTAATGCCAACGCTAATTCATCTTGCGGAATACCATAACCATTATCCCGAATACGAATGAGTTGCGTGCCACCGGCTTGAATATCTATATCAATTTGCGTGGCACCCGCATCTAAACTGTTTTCTAAAAGTTCTTTGATGACGGAAGCAGGACGCTCAACAACTTCACCCGCAGCAATTTGGTTTGCTAACTGCGTAGAGAGTTGATGAATGGATTGTCTAACTAAAGGCATTTAATTATTTTAACGCAAAGGCGCAAAGAACGCGAAGGGACGCAAAGTTTTTTGTTAATAAGGTAAAGAAAAATTTATTGTAGGTTGGTTTAAGGAGCACTGTAGAAACGCTACGCGTTTTACCTCAGAACTGCAAACTTGCAGTCCATCAGGCACTACTTCGCGTTGCTTAGGTCGCTTCAGCACTTCTTCGCTTTACTCAGGTCGCCTGCGACGGAACCAAAGCACTATTAGGTACCTACATAAAAATTTAGCCACGAAGAACACGAAGAAAAAACATTAAGGTTAAACCATGGGGTACACAGGGGCACCATTCATAATATATAGATTTTGTGAGTTATAAATAAAACAATCTTCTTTCCCTGTGTACCCCGTGCTCTCCGTGGTTATATCTTTTGAATCTTTGTGTTCTTCGTGGCTATCTATATCTAGATCAAATAGCAGGAATTCGCAGTGTTTTTCCAATACGTAAATGGTCATTACGTAAGTTATTCGCACCACGTATGCTCGCCAAGGTCACTTCATAACGTTTAGCAATGCCACTCAATGTTTCACCGCGAGCAATACGATGTTTACGATCCCGAACAGCGAGTAACGTCCCCGGAACAGGATTGGAACGGAAGTAGGCCCGCGTTCCTTTAAAAATCGCTTTCGCTAAGGCACGTTGATGTTTCCTTGTGCGTAACTTGCGTTCTTCACTACGATTTGAAATGAAGGCTGTTTCAACGAGTATCGCCGGACGCCCCGCTTTTAATACTGCAAAACCTGCCTGTTCAACCGTTTTTTTGTGTAAATGATTAACACCTTTCAAACCTGATAAAACTTTACTGGCGATTTGATGACTATCTTCCAGCGTTGAGTTTTTAACCATGTCGGCTAATACCATGTTCAGTAAATCATCATTGGTACTGTTCACACCGCCGTTTAAATCTGCGCTGTTTTCGCTGTCAGCCAAATAACTTGCTAAATCTGAACTGGCACCACGCTCCGATAAAATAAAGACGGAGGTTCCACGAGCCTTACCATTTTTAAAGGCATCAGCATGAATGGAAATAAATAAATCTGCTTGTGCAATTTGTGCTTTTTTAACACGCTGCTTGAGACCAATATAATAGTCACCGGTACGTACCATTAACGGCTTCATACCTCGTTCGCGTTTAACGAGTTTTTCGAGTTCTTTGGCAATTTTTAAAACAACATCTTTTTCCCGGGTACCACGTTGACCAATCGCACCAGGATCTTCACCACCGTGACCGGCATCAATTGCAATAATTAAATCTCTGGCTGTTTTTTTCGTTTTATAAACAGGTCTTTTAACAACAACCTTTTTACTTTTTGCTGCATCAAAAATATCAACAACTAAACGATGGCCAAATGCCCCATGAGGTTTTAATACAAAACTCTTTGGCTTAACGGCATTTTTTAAATCTAATACGACACGCAAACCATTTTTGCCACGCTTGGCATAACGCAGACCTTTAATACGAGACTCATTATAAGTCGCAGACGGTAATGCCCCTCTGACTTTAGTATTTTTAAGATCAATAACAATTCGGTTGGGGTTACTTAATACAAACAGACTGTGTTCAACAGGGGCGTTAAGGTCAAAAACAAGACGGGTGTTATCAGGCGCTGGCCACATACGTAAGCCACGAACTTCAGCCGCAGCCAAAATATTCGGCAGCAATGTTACGACCAAGCTGAAAAATAGTATTAAACGAGATTGTTTATTGAACACTTGGATACCCCTTTACCCATGTATATCATTAATAATGGATAAAAACTTGATAGGAATCAAGCATTTTTCTATATATTTTATATAGATAGAGGATTTATCTCGACTGAATCGAGATATAGAGCAAAAAGTCAAAAGAATTTGACGCAAAGGGCGCAAAGGTTTCGCAAAGGACACAGAGTTTTAATTTTTTGTAGGTTCGAATCGTAGTGCCCCTCATCAAAAATATATACGAGGGTGTCAGTCGAACGCGGTGTTGGCAAAAGACCCTTTGTTGTCGTTAAAAACATATAGAAAAACGTGTTTTCAAAAAGATTTTCCTTTCTGTTCTTTGCACCTCTGCGTCCTTTGCGTTGGATCCGCTACGCTTGATCCAACCTACAAAAAGCCATATAGCACTTTAAGTTATCTTATTTTTTCTTAGCGACCTTTGCGTTGATATCTTTTGATCTTTTGAGGTTAATGCTTTTCCCAATGCTTCAAGATATTTTCACGTAGCTGCTTGCCTTTTTCTGTGTGGCTTTGCAACCCCACTTTTCTGCCATCTATTTGATATTTAAGGGTTATTTCTAAATCTGGCTCAGCTAACCAACCTTCCCCACGTTGTGGCCACTCGACCAGGCAAACGGCATCTCGTGAAAAATAATCGCGCCCTCCGATATATTCCAACTCTTCAGGATCGCCTAAACGATAAAGATCAAAATGATAGACGTGGTTAAGAGCATTGGGATTATTCTTCGATGATGCCAGTTCATAATCCTCAACCAGGGTATAGGTTGGGCTTTTAACTTTGGCATTAGGTAAAAAGGACTGGATGAATCCACGCACTAAGGTTGTTTTGCCCGCCCCCAAATCGCCGTACAGGTAAATATTTAGACCTGCGGGGCAATGTTTAGCCAGTGTTTGACCAAATGCTATCGTAGCTTGTTCATCCGCGAGAAAAATAGACATAAGCCACTAATAATTAAGACAAATTAACCAAACGACGTATTGATGGCATGAGGTCGCTGGCGAGTAAACCTCGCTCCCCCGCACCTTTCGCGGCAGCATCCCCTGCTGCTGAATGTAAGTGCACACCCACTTTTGCCGCTTCAGTCAACGAGAAACCTTGCGCTAATAAACTTGCAATTATTCCTGTTAGAACATCCCCCATACCACCACTTGCCATGCCGGGATTACCTTGATCACATAAATAAGTCGTACCTTCAGAATAAACTAAACTACCATTTCCCTTTAAAACAATCGTCGCACCAAATTTTTCGGCCAGTTGTTTCACTGCACTGAAACGATTTGCCTGAACTTGCTCAACCGAGATACCCAGTAAGCCTGCAGCTTCACCAGGATGAGGGGTTAATATCCAGTTATCATGTTGCAGAGGTTCGATGGCCAACATATTGAGCCCATCGGCATCCACCACCAGAGGTTTTTTACTATTCATTGCGGCGGTAAATAATGTTGCGGCCCATTCGCTTTGTCCTAAACCCGTGCCAATCGCAATAACATTGCCTTTTTCAATTAAAAATCTTATTTCATCTTCCCGTTCAGCGGGATAACTCATGATTTCAGGGCGTACACTGCTAACGACCGAAGCATGTGCATAACGAGTGGCTAAACTCACCAACCCTGCTCCGGTTCTTAATGCCGCTTCACATGCCAATCGTGCAGCACCACTCATGCCAATATCACCGCCGATCACAAGCACATGGCCGTATAAGCCTTTATGCGACTCTTTAATGCGCTTTTCAAATAGAGGTGAGGGGATATTTAGTCGCTTTACTGACGAGGGAACTTTATGAGCAACACCAGAAGGGATTTGTAAATCATCAAAAACAAGTTCACCACAACAATCCGGCCCTTGTGCGGTTAATAAACCCTGATTTAAACCAATGAATGAAACCGTGACGTCCGCCATCACCACATCACCTTCAACACTTCCTGTATCGGCCAACAAACCTGAAGGAATATCCAATGACAATATCGGAGTGCCATGCTGATTTATTGCGCTAATGGCATGTTCTGCGTCACCGCTAATAGCCCCTTTTAAACCAGTGCCAAAAAGAGCATCAACCACTAAATCGGCTAAGGGTAACTTTCCATTGCCATAGATCTGCGTGTTAACACCACAGCCTTCCAGGCGTTGCTTTGCCGCCAGAGCATCGCCTTTGATTTTATTACTATCACCAACAATCAAGACTTCAACCTGATAACCTTGCTCATACGCCAAACGTGCAACGACAAAACCATCGCCAGCATTATTTCCTGTACCACAGACAATGCAGAGCGTTTTAGCATCTGGCCAGTGTTCTTTTAATAGATCAAAAGCCACCGTTCCGGCACGTTCCATAAGAACGGTACCCGAGACTTCAAATTCCTCAATGATGACGCGATCGAGTTCGCGAGTTTGTTCAGCGGTATATAAATTGTTTGGTAGTTGCTTCATGCGCGTTATCATAGCCTGTATGAGTGAAATTCAGAACCAGTCCAGTTCATATAATGATGAACAACTTGCCACATTAGCTGAACAAATCAAAGTTTGGGGTCAGGAATTAGGATTCCAGGAAATTGCGATTGCCGATACCCAGCTTAACCAGGCCGAAGAAACATTAACAAACTGGTTGGATCAAGGCTGTCACGGCGATATGGAATGGATGGCACAACACGGTACAAAACGAACTCGACCAGCCGAACTGGTTAGTGGAACACACCGAATTATTATTGGTCGCATGGATTACTGGCCTCCTGATATTGTTAGAGCGGAATCTATTCTTGCTGATTCAGGCAAAGCTTATATTTCTCGCTACGCCCTGGGCCGTGATTATCATAAAGTTTTGCGTAAACGTTTACAGCAGCTCTCAACTAAAATTGAAAATGAAATTGGTCCTTTCGGTTACCGTGTTTTTGTTGATAGTGCACCGGTAATGGAAAAACCTCTCGCTGAAAAAGCAGGCTTGGGTTGGGTAGGTAAACACAGCAATCTATTAAATAAAGATGCCGGCTCATGGTTTTTTCTTGGAGAAATTTATACTGACTTGCCTTTGCCTATTGATAGCCCCGTTGAAAAACATTGTGGTACCTGCCAAACGTGTATTGATGTTTGTCCCACCAAAGCGATCACTCAACCTTATGTGGTTGATGCACGCTTGTGCATTTCATACTTAACCATTGAATTAAAAGATGCCATACCGGTAGAACTTCGACCATTAATGGGAAACCGTATTTACGGTTGTGATGATTGTCAGCTTTGTTGCCCATGGAATCGTTTTGCAACGGACACACCTGAGACAGACTTTATGCCACGGCATCATTTAGATGATGTTACTTTGCTTGAGCTTTTTAATTGGGATGAAGAAACCTTCCTCGCTAAAACTGAAGGCACGGCTATTAGACGAATTGGTCATGAACGCTGGTTAAGAAATATTGCAGTGGCATTAGGTAATGCCACAACAAGTAAAAAGATTATTAAATCACTAAAAGAAAAGCGGAATCATGATTCCGCTATAATAAAAGAACATATCGAATGGGCATTGCTACAACATAAAGAATAAACCGTTATACTGTTTCATCAACGAATCGACCCAAGGTATCATTTTCAACCTGCACAACATCAGTTGTAGCTGCAACCTGCGTTTCAGCTTCTTGTAATTTTAGTAAGGGACCTACAGCATCCCTAACACTATCCGAATCTGTTGTTAACTTTGCTACCTCACCGGCGGCATTACGTGCTTTATTCACACCAACCTGAAGACCGGATAATGCAGACGTTAATGTTGTTGTCATATCTGTGTTCATAGCCAAACCTCGTTAATAAAAGAGCTAGTCCCTTTCATCTTTTTCATCCTTCTTTTTGCGATTATTCTTTTTCTCATCGCTTTGATTATTGCCATCATTCTTGTATTTTTCTTTATTTCTGTACTTGTTGTTACTTTTGTCTTTGTCTTTGTCTTTGTAATTTTCTTTTTTTCTATCTTTATCTTTATTTCTGTAGCTGTCCTTACTATTGTATCTGTCATTATTCCTGTAACTATCCTTACGCTTGTATCTATCTTCCTTTCTGTAATTATCGTTACTCCGATATCTGTCATCTCTATTACGATATGTTTTATCCTGATACCTGTAATCTTTTTTTACTCCATTTTTATAATCACGACTGCTCTTATAATCTTTTCGATACTTATATTTGCTTTTGTACTTGGTGTTTCGATATTTATTTTTATAGTACTGATGTTTTAAATAAGGACGTTCAGCTTCCATCTCAATTTCAACATAACCACGATCTAAACGACTATGTAAATGAAGGGGTAAATTGACAGAGAAAGACCATTGACCATGATTGTTCAAATAGAAATACATATTACGGCCAGTATCAAAATAGATATCTGCGTAAGGGTAATAGTGGTAACTATGAAAATTACGACGGTGTCCATATGCCGGTGCATGAGATGGAACATGATCGTTATATGAATAACCACCATTCACAATGACACCACCACCGTAGTAACGGCAGCCTGAGAATAAAAATAAACTTAGCAGGGAGAGTAATGCAACTTTCTTCATAACCTTAACTGTCCTTCAAATCTTCTATAAACTTAATTCTAAAATATCTCTATTCACATCTCAGCGAACAGCTATCCATACAATTATACTTACTATACAGACACCATTATATATCGGCGCCATCCAGTATAAATATTAGTAATAAATGCCTTCTTTACCCATTTATATGGCTTTATTTCGCTATAATCCATCAAAATCTGCAAAATATCGAAAATATGCCAACAAACACACAAAATATTACTGCCGTTATTCTTGCCGGTGGACGGGGTTCCCGACTAGGTGGTCTGGATAAAGGGCTGGTAGAACTCAAGAAAGTTCCGTTGGTGAAGCACCTGATTGACCGTATTCAACCACAAGTAACGGACATTATTATTAGTGCGAATCGAAATTTAAAAAGTTACAACGAGTATGGTTTTCCGGTTTATAAAGATGATATTACTGATTATGCAGGTCCTCTCGCGGGTATACTAAAAGCTCTGCAGCAGTGTAAAAGCGAATGGTTACTGACCGTACCCGCTGATAGTCCATTTATTCCTGATGATCTTGCTCAACGTTTATTTCAAAACATTAAGGATAACAAAGTGGTTATCCCTCATGACGGAAAATATTTGCACCCGACTTTTGCTTTAATCCACAAAAGTCTGGCCTCTTCCTTAGAAGATTTTTTACAGTTAGGTGAGCGAAAAGCACGTGTTTGGATGCAACAACAAGCTCATGCTATTGTCGATTTTTCTGATCAAGAAAATGCATTTATTAACATTAATACCGAAGATGAACTTAAACATGCCGAACAACATTTTGAAGAGTTTATGGCATAATACCCACTCGCTATTTTATCGAGTTTAACTTATATAGAGTTTACCCCATGAACAAATCAATCCCCGTTTCTTCTGCTTGCGATAAACCACAAAAACAGACATCGTGGCTTAATGTTAATGAAGCCCTTGATCGTATGACTGGCTCTGTTGAAAAAATTCAGGCGACAGAAGTTGTTGCCATTCGTGATGCTTTAAACCGGGTGCTCGCAAAAAATGTTATCTCAACAATAAATGTACCACCGTATGCAAACTCGGCAATGGATGG
The DNA here is from genome assembly GCA_030594815.1 of Gammaproteobacteria bacterium. GTDB lineage: Bacteria > Pseudomonadota > Gammaproteobacteria > UBA6429 > Thiohalophilaceae > JAGLTQ01. The sequence continues at coordinate 1,035 of JAUVEN010000101.1, read as the reverse complement.
TTATGCGTTTAATTCCGTTGATCTACCCTCATCAGGTGAAAATACCGTTACCATGGTTGGTAAATCTTTCGCCGGCATTCCGTTTGAAGGTAAAGTTAAAGCCGGAGAATGTATTCGTATCATGACCGGTGCACCAATGGCTGCCGGAACAGACAGCGTTGTAATGCAAGAACAGGTTCAGGTTGATGGTGATGCCATCACTATTAAAAGTGGTCACTGTAAAAATGAAAATGTTCGTCACATTGGTGAAGATATAAAAGACGGCGATGTCGTTTTAAGTATTGGGCAACATCTCTCTCCTGCCGAGCTCGGCGTACTTGCTTCATTAGGCGTTGCCGAAGTCACTGTTTATAAAAAAATACGTGTAGCTTTTTTCTCCACAGGAGATGAGTTACGCAATGTTGATGAGACATTAGACGAAGGTCAAATTTACGACAGTAACCGTTACACCATTTTTGGTATGCTATCTAACTTAGGTGTTGAATTAATCGACATGGGAATTATTCCTGATGATCGCCAGGCAATTGAAGATGCTTTTATACAAGCATCAGAACAGGCCGATGCGATTATGACTTCGGGTGGGGTTTCAGTAGGTGAAGCCGATTTTGTTAAAGAAACACTGGATAAACTCGGCAAAGTTGATTTTTGGAAAATCGCAATGAAGCCCGGCAAACCTCTTGCCTTTGGTTTTGTGAATGAAGCCGTATTTTTCGGTCTACCCGGTAACCCCGTTTCAGTAATGGCAACGTTCTATCAATTTGCCCTACCAACATTAAAAACAATGATGGGACTGAATGTAACAAAAGCACCTGTTGTTAAAGTTGCCTGCAAATCAGACTTACGAAAATCACCTGGCCGCACAGATTTTCAACGTGGCATTTTACAAACGAATGAGCAAGGTGAACTTGTTGTTGAAAGTATTGGCATGCAAGCAAGCCACGTTTTAAGTGGCATGAGTAAAGCCAACTGTTTCATTATTTTGCCGCAAGACTGGGGCAATGTAGAAGCGGGTACATTGGTAGATGTGCAACCGTT
>JAUVEN010000155.1 GCA_030594815.1 Gammaproteobacteria bacterium | reverse complement strand
GCTTCTAATTCGCCAATTTCAACTTCTTTGCCCTGGTTATCATGAAAAAGCCCCGTTACACCCTCGATAACGAAGAAAAGCGCATCACCAATTTCACCAAAATCAGCAATGATATCGCCTTTTCCATATGAAACCGCTTCGGTGAACTCAAGAAAAGTATTAACTTCTCTAATTGTGAGTGATTCACAGAATTTATTCTGACAAAGCACATCGTTAAGTTCGAATTGTTCAGTAGTACGTTGATGTGGCATGTTGGAACTCCTGGTTGTGTATAAGGTCAAATTTGAAGTTTGTTTAATGTCTGGTTGTGAGTAATGTTATCGACAGCTTGCGATTATACCTGAGATTGAATACCCTGAATTTTAAAGAATATTGTAAAGGAAAATGATAAAAATGAAATTTAAATTATTTATGGCTATTTTGCTGGTTACGTTTATGAGCAATATTGTCAGGGCTGGGATTGATGAAGGCATTGAATACAAGCGTGTTACACCGGCGCAGCCAACGATTACAAAGAATAAAATCGAGGTCGTAGAGTTATTTTGGTATGGCTGTCCACACTGCTTCTATTTAGAGCCAGATTTAGAAGAGTGGTTAGCTAAAAAGCCGGAAAATGTGGTTTTTTATCGTGTTCCAGCGATATTTAGCCCCGCGTGGGCATTACACGCACGTGCCTTTTATACGGCGAAGTCTTTAGGGCTCATTGAAAACGGTAAAACAGAATTTCATAAGGCCTTTTTTGCTGAAATTCATAAACACAAAAAACATTTAAATAATAAAAAATCAATCCAGGCATTTTTTACCCGATTTGGTGTTTCAGCAGAAGACTTTAACAATACTTTTGATTCATTTGCTGTAAATACCAAGGTTAATCGTGCCGCAACTTTATCGAAACGTTACCAGGTCGAAGGTGTGCCATCTTTAATTGTGAATGGTAAATACCGGACAGATGGCCCAATGGGTGGTGGTCGTAAAGGAATGCTTAAAGTCCTGGATTTTTTAATTAAAAAAGAATCAAAAAAGTAGCATTCTGATTTAGCGTTTAACGTGATTTAAGTTTATAAAAGTGAAGCCGATAGGATTTATAGGCATAAGGAATTAGTAATGAAAGCGGCAGAATTATTTGTAAAGTGTTTAGAAAACGAAGGTGTTGAATACATCTTCGGTATTCCGGGCGAAGAAAATCTGGATATGATGGACGCTTTACTGGATTCATCAATCACGTTTGTTACGGTACGGCATGAACAAGGCGCCGCATTCATGGCGGATGTCTATGGACGGCTAACTGGTCGAGCCGGTGTTTGTATGGCGACCCTTGGTCCGGGCGCAACTAACCTTATAACCGGTGTAGCGGATGCCAATATGGATCATGCGCCGATTATAGCTATCGCGGGGCAGGCCAGTACCCATCGCCTGCATAAAGAATCTCACCAGGTTTTAGATTTGGAACTCATGTTCCAGCCCATTACCAAGTACTCCTCTCGTTTGTTAACACCAGATATTATTGCTGAAGTTGTGCGCAAAGCATTTAAAGTGGCACAAACAGAAAAAACGGGCGCTTGTTTTATTGAGTTCCCTGAAAATATTGCAGAGATGGAAGTGGTGGATGAACCTTTACCGGTTAAACATGCTCACTCTCCTGAACCACCAGCAGAACGCGTTGATGTTGCTGCAGAAATTATTTCGAATGCAAAAAACCCCATTATTCTTGCTGGCAACGGTGTGGTGCGTGGCAAAGCGTGGAAACAGTTAGATAATTTTGCAGAAGAATTACGTATTCCGGTCGCCAATACTTTTATGGCAAAAGGTGTCATACCATTTAAACATGACATGGCACTGGGCAGTGCAGGCTTGCAAGCAAATGATTATGTCAGTTGCGGCTTTAGTAAAGCCGATGTCATTATTTGTATCGGTTATGATTTAGTTGAGTACCATCCTTATCTCTGGCACCCGACAAAAGATCGCACCATTATTCATATTGATCAGTCACCTGCAGAAGTGGATGCTTTTTACCCTGTTGCCTGTGGAGTTGTGGGTGATATTAAACATTCTTTATTACGCATTATGAATTTAGCCAGTCCAAATACCGGTAACCATATGCGTGCACTTCGTGAAGCGCTCATCGAAGATATGAACCAGCACAAAGATGATAACTCTGTGCCGATGAAACCACAGAAAATTATCTGGGATTTGCGTACTGCCATGAACATGGAAGACATTGCGATCTCAGATGTGGGTGCGCATAAGATGTGGATGTCACGTATGTTCCGTTGTGAGTTTCCCAATACCTGTATTATTTCAAATGGCTTTGCCAGCATGGGTATCGCAGTACCCGGTGCGATTGGTGCTAAGCTTGCTTTTCCTGATCGCAACATTGTTGCTGTAACCGGTGACGCTGGCTTCTTGATGAACTCACAGGAAATAGAAACTGCTCTAAGATTAAAAACACCCATCGTTATTTTGATTTGGAATGATTCTGCTTACGGATTAATTGAATGGAAACAAATGAATCAGTTTGGTCGCAAATCAAATATTGATTTTAAAAATCCTGATTTTGTTAAGTATGCTGAATCATTTGGTGCTAAAGGCTATCGTATAGAAAAAGGTGAAGATTTATTACCTTCTCTGAAAAAAGCCTTAGCGGATAAAACAGTAAGTATTATTGATTGCCCGGTAGATTATAGTGAAAACCTAAAACTCACCGGCAAGTTAGGTGAAATGGTTTGTCCAATCTAGACTCCAGTCGAACGTTAAAGATTTTAAGCTACAACCTGCAGGTTGGCATTAAAACAAGTAAACCAAGCCACTATATTACGGGTAGCTGGAAACATTTAATTCCTCACTCGCAACGTTTAAGCAATCTGGACGATACCGTTAGTTTTTTAGAACAATACGATATCGTTGGTTTACAGGAAACCGATGGCGGCAGCCTTCGTAGTAACTATATTAACCTCACCGAATATTTAGCCGATCGAGCAAGAATTCCTCATTGGTATCACCAGGTAAACCGTAATCTTGGGCATCTTGCGAAACACAGTAATGGTCTATTAAGCCGGCCAAAACCTTATGAAATTGAAAACATTCGATTGCCGGGATTAATTCCTGGACGACAAGCGATACTCGCAAAATATGGAAGTGAAAAAGAAACTTTAGCTGTATTTGTTTTGCACCTTGCATTGAGTAAACGTGCACGAATGCGTCAACTTGCCATGATCAGTGAACATGTAAATAAATATGAACATGCAATTGTCATGGGAGATTTAAACTGTAAAGTTGAGAGTGATGAAATGCGGCATTTATTTAGTCAAACTAAATTGCACGAACCTATTGAAGAAGTGCATACCTTCCCGAGCTGGCGACCACAACATCATATTGATCATATATTGGTGACTTCAGAGCTTGAAGTTGTTAAAGCACAATCACTTAAACATGTTTGCTCCGATCACCTTCCTATTATGATGGAAATTAAGCTACCGGAAACATTAGAAATTGAACCTAAATCATTAATTACTGAAAATCCAGCTAATAAAAGCACAGAAGTTGCGTAAAAATGGCTGGAAATAAATATACAGCTCTTGATTCCGAGTCAGACAGCAA
>JAUVEN010000123.1 GCA_030594815.1 Gammaproteobacteria bacterium | reverse complement strand
AATAGACGTTAAGCTTGCTGCATTAACGGTTAAAGCCGCTGAACCAGAAACAGCACCACTTGTTGCTGTAATTGTCGCTGTACCGGCTGCGATACCTGTTCCTAAACCTGATGCATCGACCGTGGCAATCGCAACATCATTCGATGTCCACGTTACGCTGGCACTGATATCAGCTGAACTACCATTGTCGAAGTTACCCGTTGCAACAAAAGTTTGTGTTAAACCTTCAATAACCGTTGCGGTGGCAGGTGTTACTGCTATAGACGTTAAGCTTGCTGCATTAACGGTTAAAGCCGCTGTACCAGAAATTGCTCCGCTGCTTGCTGTAATCGTTGCTAGACCTGATGCAACACCTGTTGCTAGGCCAGATGCATTTACTGTGGCAATCGCAGCATCACTGGATATCCAAGTTGCGCTGGCACTGATATCAGCTGAACTACCATTGTCGTAGTTACCCGTTGCAACAAAGGCTTGTGTTAAACCTTCAATAACCGTTGCGGTAGCAGGAGTCACTGTAATAGACGTTAAGCTTGCTGCATTAACGGTTAAAGCCGCTGTACCAGAAATTGTGCCGCTGGTTGCGGTAATTGTCGCTGTACCGGCTGCGATACCTGTTCCTAAACCTGATGCATCGACCGTGGCAATCGCAACATCGTTTGATGACCAAGTTACTGTGGCAGTCATATCGACCGAACTGCCGTCGTCGTAGTTACCGGTTGCAACAAAGGCTTGCGTTAAACCTTCAACAACAGAGGCGGTTGCGGGGGTGACTGTAATAGACGTTAAGCTTGCCGCATTAACTGTCAAGTCTGCCGTACCTGAAATTTCTGTAACTCCATCACTACCTGTTGTAGTGGCAGTAATAGTCACGGTACCCTGCGATAGAGCTGTTACCAGTCCACTTGATGCACCAACTGTAGCAATCGCGGGGGCGCTGGATGTCCAATTTACGCTACTTGTTATATCAACAGTTTGTCCACTGCTGTAACTTCCGTTAGCAGTTAGCTGTACATCTAAACCTTCAATGACAGTCGATGACGCTGAAGTAACGTTAATACTAACCAGATCACCTAAAGGCGTTTCTGCCGGCGTACTACTGCCACCACCGCCGCACCCTGATACAATCAGAGACATCAGCAGTATAGCAACTGCACCAAATAGCTTTTTTATTTTGTAACTCATAATTCACCCCTACGAACAAAAATGTAACTAAAAACAGTCTTCTTAAAAATTGTGTCTAAATGTTACAAGAATGTTTACGAACAAGGTATTGACTAATGTAACTAGTTAAATTCAACTAATTAGCCTGAGAGAAAATTAAGGATACCGTTCTGATCATTCACCACGGCGGATGGTATGTATGGAAAAGTTCTGCAAATTGTAACTGACAGCAACGCTCTGGCGCGCGAGGATGAAATATCATGCCAGGAACAGCACAGGGGGCGAACACCGCCCCCCCCAAAAAAACTTCCAAACCACAAACTAGTTATTTTTAACTAGTTACATTAGTCAATACCCATTTTCACCAAGTAATCCCATACTTTAAAAAGCAAGATTACGTTTATCCGGCTGATATTTTGAGGATCGGCTTAGTCTTTAAATTTTTAAAATTGGGGTACAAACAAATGAAAAATATAATTTTACGATTATTAGTGGTGAGTTCATTGATTGCACTCACAGCTTGTGGTGGTGGTGGCAATACAGATGGTGGAAATAGCTCGCAGTTTCTTGCTGAAGCACGCACAATAAGCGGCAATGCTGTGCATGGTGACACTGCTACAGAAGAATACACACTTGAATTCACTGCGGTCGATGCAGCCGTTTCCCCATCTTTCACGCTTTATCTATGGGATTTACAGTTTTTAACCAACCAGGCAACAGTGACTCAAGCTAGTCTAGATATTCATATATATCCAGATGGAGGAACAGGAGAATCATGTACTGTAAATTGGTCAACCGGACTAACAAAATGCCAATTCACAAGCTTGAATAACTCTTCTCAACTAAATCTTGATCTAACGAATAACTCTGGTGCAGATATATCCTACTCTTATATTTTCTTACCAGGCACAACACTCGCTGACGGCAGTCTGGCGTCACCACACAGAATTCCAGATTCTGTAATATATGACACTTATATTCCTGTAACTGCGGGCATAGTAGGTGGTGTAGCAGGTGACAGTTCTTATTATGTGGTTAATACAGGAAGTGCAGGCACTGCTTTTGATAGATCAATTATAGCTGTTACCGGAGGCAGTAATTCAGAGTTGTCTCTCGATTTATACAGTGACAGCAATTTCACAAACTCTGTTTATTCATGCGCAGATTTAAGCTCTACATCATGCGATACGATGTATGGTTTAACGGCGAACACTGACTACTACTTAAAGATAACAAGCAATGGTAGTGCAGGTGCCTGGATCGTCTATCAATTAGATTTGATTCCTAGTAATGCAGCCTATGTCGATAACGGTATTAATATAGATTTTCAAGATATATCTAACACCTATAGCGGTGAAGCTTATTCTGTTTACATGTTTGATAGTAACGGAGTCGCTGTTGCCGGTGTTTGGGCTGATCATGGAACATTGGCAGCGGGTGGTGGTGCTGTAAAACTCAAAACGTTAGATGCTAATGGTTGTGTAACAACAATAGATGCACCAAGAATTGACAGCGGAACCTACACCTTTGTAAGTGGAACGAAGCTTACACAGTTTGGAGAAACTAAGCCCGCTGCATGCACATCAACAAGTGGCTACATTCGTATTGCCACAAAAGGATTTTCAATAGACGTGGATATGAGTACAATTAGCGCCTATGGAGCCATAACAATGTACCCATATACGATGGCTAATCTATGGATAACCGTTGTCAGCGGAACATCCTCAAACGCAGTTTATTGTAGTGTTTATGACTACAATTATACTGGTGCTGACGATAAGTATCGCTTGGGCGGCAAGACAAGTATTGGTGGTATCAATGGTGACGTAGCGCGAACATGGGTTGGTATCAATGTACCTCAAGGTGGTAGCTATCGAATTCGCTGCCTTGCAGATATGGATAATGATGGAATAGAAACTAGTGGTGACAGTGTTTTTGAACTTCCTTTTTATTCAAACTATGACGCATTAAAAGAAATTGATGCAACATCTGGCTGGACAGTTGTGCCTTAACGTAACTCTGCAGTAACAGGGCTAAATGTTAGCCCTGAATAATAAATAAATTTAACACCCCGCATTGCGGGGTGTTTCTTTATTTATCTTCCTAAACAGAACATAAACACAAGCAAACTCAAAACATTAACAAATAATTTTTCCACCATATTTCACATAGAGTTGTGTGAATAATTAAGTTTTTTAACTCTAGTTATATTTATCTAGTTAATTTAGCCAATACACACAACTAATAAATAAACACATACTTAAATAACCCCATATATAAACTCAAAAATATATTAGCCAACTCTTATATTTAATTTAAAAAAGGAATAAAACATGTTCAAAAGCAAACAACAAGCACTGCATATTTCAATTTTCGCAGCCATCGTCATGCTGGTATCAGCCTGTGGTGGAAATATTATCAAACCTATGCCTAAAGGTTATGCTGGTCATTCAACTGTACGAAATGTCACTGTTGTTACCGCAAGCTCAGTAACATCTAAATCAATTTCTGCAAAAGTAAAAAGTGCTATTCAAAAAGAAGCGAAAGATGAACTTAAGGGTAATATGAAAGTTGATTTAAAAATCACATTAGATCAATGGCAAGGTACAGAAAACACTGTTGGCGGTAGCGTAACAAATACATTACTTGGCTCTAAAAATTATTTAAACGGTGTAATTGATGTTTTAGATACTAAAACCGGTGCTAGTATCGGCAAATATAAAATCTATTCTGAACATAAAGAAGGTGGATTACTCGGCGCTAAAATGACAACAATTTCTTTTACTAATGTAGATCAAACTGTAATTGATAATTTTGCTATGTATACTATTAATCATCTTGAATAAAATTTAATTGATGTTTTTTTATAAACGGGACCATTGTGTCCCGTTTTTTTTTGCATAACTTAAATAACATTAAATATTTACTCCTCATTTCAACCAAACGTCATAAAATATGAAATACTCTCCTTTAATAAATAACTGATTTTTTTATAAAAGGGATAAAATGTATTCCACTCATTTAAAAATATTTATTTTTTTAATTTTTAATTTAATGTATGTCGTTAGTCATGCCGAACAACCCCATCAAGGTGTTGGCATTTATATCGACCAGGATTTATTTGTCCCCTTCACTAACGAAGATCGCGACTACACCATGGGTATCGCTGTTGAATTTTTCTGGGCAAAAGATGAAGGGCTATACCCTTTAGACAACCTTGTTCGTAAAACGGCCGAACTACTGGGCATGGAAAATTCCGATGAAAATATTGTTTATAGTTTTATGCTTGGAACACTAGCCTACACACCCGATGATTTAGCAAATACACAGCCTATATACGATGACAGACCTTACTCTTCTTTAATCTACCTGAGTAACAAACGAGTTCGTGCAGATGATAAAAATGCACTTGCTGCAGAAGTGTCATTAGGAATCATAGGTACTAACTTTAGCGGGAATGTACAAACAGCATTCCATTCACTTTACCGGGAGATAGCCGGTACTATCGAACCTGTTGAGCCAAAAGGATGGTCTCATCAAATTTCAAATGGTGGTGAGTTAACCATGCGCTTACGCTTATCAAAATCCCGATTACAGTTTTCTGATCCGGGTCTGTTCGATATAGCCACGACAGTCACTTTATCTCTGGGCTTTCAAACTAATGTAAGCGCAAGTGCCGCCTTTAGACTTGGAAATATTAAAAGTAAATTTTGGAGCCTTCCCTATGATCCGGTAAGCCGGGGTAATTTTTTACCCGGGGCGCCTAAAAGTGAATGGTACTTTTGGTCTGCTTTTCGCGCACACCTGATTGGTTACGATGCTTTATTACAGGGCCAGTTCAGGCACAGTGATGTGAAATTTTCTTCAGATGAAATTGAACGTGTCGTCTATGACGGAGGATTAGGGTTAACATTCGGGTTTGCTGAGTCAAAACTTACAATATCGGCCAACGCTAAATCATCCGATTTGAAACTCACATCCCGCCGTCAAGTTTGGGGTAGTATTAATTACCTCTATTATTTTTAATTATTCCTCGTCCACATCATCAGCATCAACTTGCCCTGAAATTTTCCGACGTATATGTGACCAGGAAATACCAACCGCTAAAACTGCTGAGATTAAAACTAAGATAACCCAGTTCATTACCGTTACGTTATCTAACCCCAACCATCCCCAATCAATCAACAACCATAAAATTGCTGCGAAGAATAATACCGCTAATGTTAGACCAATCAAACCAAGAGAACGAAGGGTCGCTCGCAAATAAATCACCCAACCAATAATTAAACTGATTCCAGCAAGACCTAACAACGGACTAAAATTAGAAAAATTATTTCGTAACCAATGAAAGTATGAATATTCACTTGGGTTATAGGTCAGCATCACCAGCAATAAGGCAAATAAAAATCTTAAAAGAAAACCTTGTACTGTTATTGGCTTCATATCTTTTCCTATGTTCAACTAAAAATAGCGAAACCTACTTCCGTAGGATAACCAACGTACCTGCAATAAGTGCCAGCACACCCATCACCATACTTTCGTATTTAAAGTTCAGACTTATCAGAGAATTTAATCCGTTTAAGACTAACCAGGCACCTAAAAAATATGGCCATAATTTCATTATTTCTTCCTATTATTATCAATCTTAATCATGTAATAAACCCATACAGATTGCCGCACTTCGTTCGCAATGACAGGTTTAAATTAGTTATTGAAGAATAACGATTATTAAAGATAAACGCGACAACTAGATCCCTGCTCTTCGTTGCACAGCACCCAAAACAACGGAAATCTCCCATAAAAAAAGCCCCGCTGTTTCCAGCAAGGCTTTTTATACTAATGGTAGTCATAAAGTGCCTAAGTTGAGATGGTTGCAAGGCAGATAGATGAACCGCAACGGAGCTTACGTTTAGTAAGTGAGTAGCGGAAGCATCTATCGAACGCCGCAGACGCTCAAGTTAGGTGCTTTAGGGCTGGCATTTACATCATGCCGCCCATTCCGCCCATTCCACCCATATCAGGCATAGCAGGAGCCGCTGCATCACTAGGAGAATCAGCAACCATCGCTTCAGTCGTAATCATAAGACCCGCTACCGAACCCGCATTTTGTAATGCTGAACGCGTTACTTTAGTTGGATCCAGGATACCCATTTCGATCATGTCGCCGTATTCAGCATTGCTTGCGTTATAACCAAAGTTGCCTTTACCTTCTGCAACTTTATTTACAACAACAGATGATTCATCACCTGCGTTAGCTACGATTTGGCGCATTGGCTCTTCTAATGCTCGACGTAAGATAGTGATACCGATGTCTTGATCGTGGTTATCACCTTTTAGTTTAGCTAAAGTGCCTGCTGCACGAATCAATGCAACACCACCGCCAGGTACAACACCTTCTT
>JAUVEN010000104.1 GCA_030594815.1 Gammaproteobacteria bacterium | reverse complement strand
AAATGCTTCTCACCCACAATACGCTTATTGATAATATTAAACACACCATCAAAAACCGGCTCCTGAAAAGTTTGTCCCCAAGGCCCTGCGAAACGTAATTCTTCTGCTGTTGTCATGCTAAATTCAGAGGATAATAATTCACCATCACTCATAATCACGCCATGTAAGTCATCTTCATTAAGGTGACGACGCACTTCTTCATCAAAGGCTTGAGTAAATAATTCATAATCATTTTCTGCAATGGTTAAACCTGCCGCCATTGCATGACCACCAAACTTCGTAATCAAAGTTGGATTTTGAGATGCAACTGCATCCAAAGCATCACGTAAATGAAAACCTTTTATCGAACGACCTGAGCCTTTCAACATATCACCGTCTGTTTTTGCAAAAACAATAACAGGACGATTCCATTGATCTTTAATACGTGAAGCGATAATACCCACAACACCTTCGTGAAAGTTTTCATCAAACAAGCATAAGCCAAAGGGTAAACTATTATTCTGATCGTCGACACCCACGCCTAAATGCATGCCCTCTAATATTTTCATGGCTTGTTGTTTCATATCTGCTTCAATATCACGACGCGCATAATTGATTTTATCTAACTCTTGCGCAATACCTCGAGCTTTAGCTAGATCATCACTCAATAAGCAATTAATGCCTAACGACATGTCATCCAGACGTCCCGCGGCATTTAATCTTGGTGCGATAGCAAAACCAAAATCACTTGCGATCAATCGTTTACTTTCTCTTCCCGCAACATCAATTAACGCTTTAATGCCTGCGCGAACTTTTCCTGAGCGAATTCGAGCCAAACCTTGTGAAACTAGAATGCGGTTATTGTAATCAAGCGGTACAACATCAGCGACTGTGCCTAACGCAACCAAATCTAATAATTCAGCTAAATTTGGTTCTGGAATGTTTTTCTCTGCAAACCAGCCTTGTTCTCTCAATACAGAACGTACGGCTAACATGACATAAAAAATCACTCCAACACCGGCTAACATTTTACTTGGGAACGAACAGCCAGGCTGGTTAGGATTTACAATTGCATCAGCAATCGGTAACGTTGCTGCTGGTAAATGATGATCGGTAACAACAACCGTTAAATTAAGTTCTTTTGCAACCTTAACGCCTTCGATACTGGAAATACCATTATCAACCGTAATAATCATATCCGGATTAAATTGCTCAACAGCGACTTTTACAATTTCAGGGGTTAAACCATAACCGTATTCAAAACGATTTGGCACAATAAAATCAACCTTCTTCGCACCCATGCTATAAAGTGACTTCACCGCGACAGTTGTACTGGTTGCTCCATCCACATCGAAATCACCGACAATCGTAATTGCTAACTCGTTTTTAATTGCATCAGCAATTAATTTTGCAGCTTCTGTAATACCTTTAAGTTTTTCAAAAGGTAATAGTTTTCCAATTGAATAATTTAAATCATCTTTTGATTGAATATTCCGATTAGCGTAAACACGATTTAATACGGAAGAAAAATCCGTAAGACTTTCATTGTTTTTTGATATGCGTTTAATTGACTTATTCATAATTAAAGCTCGAAAACGCTTTAGTACGCTTCCACCAGCGTCCTAACTGTTTTTTAGTGATAAAAAATATTCCCGCATCAGTTATTAATTTAATTTCTCTGAGACTTCCCTTTGTTAACAAATCATCACAGGGAGTTAAATAATCTTTTTCTAATTTATTTAATATTTGTACAAATGTATATAAATCACGTCGCTGTACCTGTTCAGATAACATATCCAACACAACAAAGTTGTTATTCATTTTAATGTTTTCAGAAAACGTTTCGTCTAAAGACAAAGCATGTTTTAAGGGTAAAACATCGACGCCACAATGATAACCAACACCAGCATATATTAAGTTGTTTGTTATTATATTATCGTAATAAGTGTTTAGATTAACCTCAGGCGAAGATCCCCCGCCCCATAACCAAACACTATTTGCCGTCCACATATTTCGTGACTCACGTTCAAAATTTACATTTGAACCATGAATTAGCATTTGTAATTCATTAATGATCTTAAACCAATAATCTGCATCATTACCTGTTGGACTAAACGGGTTAATATCATCACCCAATACTTTAGATAATGGGGTGGTTTTTATATCAGCAGGCTTGTCTAATCGTAAATACCAGCGATGAGGAGCAAAGGTATAAAGTTGCCATGGTTCATCAGTAAAATGTTCATTTATTTGAGCAACAAGTTTATCTGCTTCGTCTTGAGTTAAAGCAAGCTCTTCATGACCAGCCATAAGAGCTGTATCACGATCAGGTTGTAGATTTACAGGATCAGCACGTAACCAATACGATTTCGAGTTTAATTCAACATCTGCAACCTTCTCGGCTAATAAAGATAAAGCCGCAAAAGGTTTGTCGTTATTTTTATACTTGCCTAAACCCAAGTCTGAAAAAACACTATCTTCCTGGTTGGATGTTTTTTCAAATGAACCACGCGAAAGCCATTTTTCTAAAATAGAAAGTTTAAATTCGGGTAGAGAGGATTTTTCTTCTAAGGATAAATTATTAAGCGTTGACTGAAAGCCAAACAAATCGGGGATGAAAAGTGTCAGTGTAGAATCACTTGGCACGGTAGTTGTCTCGATGTTAGATAATTACTGTAGGTGCGAATTCATTCGCACGCCGCGTTATGTATAACCACTTAAGTTCCAGATAATAAATAATGTTCTTTTAACAACACTGCGTTCGACTAAAGTCGAACCTACATAACGAGCTTATTATAATTTTTATCTATAGTAACTAACGTCATCCAGGTCAAGCAAAGTACGAACCGAATCTATTTTATTTCAACATGGATTCCGGCTAAGAGCACGCCGGAATGACAAGCTTTTTTTAGTTAATATCTCAGCAATGGGCTCGTCATTGCGAAGGAATGAAATGACTGCGGCAATCTCAAGTTTAATACACTAACTAAAAGATTGCCGCGCTGTCGCTCGCAATGACAGGATTTAACTACATATTATCCATGATAGCTTTTCTAACATCTTCTAGTGTTGCAGGAACATTGATCAACGGACGCGTACTTTGTTCAATCGCCGTATCCGGATCTTTCAAACCATGACCAGTTAATGTACAAACAATCTTACTACCTTCAGGAATTTTTCCTGATTCAATGTCCATCATTGCGCCAGCTAATGAAGTTGCTGATGCAGGTTCGCAGAAGATACCCTCTTTTTCTGCGAGTAGTTTTTGTGCGGCAAGAATAACTTCATCCGTACATTCATCAAACCAGCCTTTCGATTCTTCTTTTACCACCCAGGCTTTATCCCAACTTTGTGGATGGCCAATTCGAATCGCGGTTGCGACTGTTTCAGGATCATCAACCATTTCACCACGCATAAACGGTGCTGAGCCCGCAGCTTGATAACCCACCATTTTAGGACGACTATTTACAATACCATTTTCATGATACTCACTATATCCCATCCAGTGTGCAGTGATGTTGCCCGCATTACCTACAGGAATACAATGGAAGTCAGGTGCACAACCTAACTCTTCAATAATTTCAAATGCTGCTGTTTTCTGGCCTTGTATACGATAAGGGTTGATTGAATTAACAATTGTCACAGGTGCCTCTTTACCTACCTGTTTAACCAGTTCCATGCCATCATCAAAGTTGCCTTTAATCTGGATAACTACCGCACCATGCATCATCGCTTGTGCTAATTTACCTAAAGCAATTTTACCTTCAGGGATTAATACAAATGCTGTAATACCTGCACGCGCTGCATAGGCCGCTGCTGCTGCCGAAGTATTACCGGTTGAAGCACAAATAATAGCTTTACTGCCTTCTTCTACCGCTTTAGTCACCGCCATGGTCATGCCACGATCTTTAAACGAACCCGTTGGGTTTAAACCTTCATACTTAACATAGATATCAACATCTTTACCTAATGTATCAGGAATATTATGCAAACGAATTAACGGGGTATTACCCTCGCCTAAACTAATGATGCGAGTATCATCATGTACAGGTAAACGATCACGATAACGATCAATCAGGCCGGTGTAACGATTACGAAAAGGCATTTTATGCTCCTGAATATATTTTTAAGACCCAACGCAAAGGCGCTAAGTACGCAAAGGGACGCAGAGAAATAATTTTTTCCTTCCTGCATAATTTTATATGCTTTGTTACAAACATATTTAAACTTTCGCAAAAATTAAAAGAAAGATAAGACAGCAATATTTTAAAACTTTGCGTCCTTAGCGTTCTTTGCGCCTTTGCGTTGAAGTCTTTTATCTTTTAACTAGCCTCAAGGCTTTCCATACGAATGCGAACTACTTCTCCACTAATCGTATCTAACGATTCAATCTTTTGAATCGCATCATTCATTTGTTTTTCAACTACTGTGTGAGTCAGCATAATAACATTAGCTTCTGTAGAATCACCTTCTGGTTCTTTCTGAATAATTGCTTCGATGCTAATACCTTTATCACCTAAGATACGTGTAACATCAGCTAACACACCTGGCTCATCTTTAGCTTGCATACGTAAGTAATATGCCGTTTCAACTTCTTCCATTTTTAAGATAGGTAAGTCAGACAAACTATCTGGCTGGAAAGCTAAGTGAGGTACACGATTTTCAGGATCAGAAGTTAATACACGAACAACATCAACAATATCAGCAACTACAGCTGAAGCTGTTGGTTCGTCGCCTGCACCAGGGCCATAATATAAAGTTGGACCAACCGCATCGCCTTTAACCAGTACTGCATTCATTACGCCATCAACATTCGCAATTAATCGACGTTCTGGAATTAAAGTAGGATGAACTCGTAACTCAATACCTTTATCGGTACGGCGTGTTACACCTAAATGTTTAATGCGATAACCCAACTCTTCGGCATAAGTTACATCTTCACGAGTAATTTTTGTGATGCCTTCAGTGAATGCTTTTTCAAACTGCAAAGGTATACCAAATGCAATCGACGCTAATATGGTTAACTTATGTGCCGCATCAATACCTTCAACATCAAATTCAGGATCTGCTTCTGCATAACCTAATTCTTGCGCTTCTTTTAAAACATCATTGAAGTCACGACCTTTATCGCGCATCTCGGTAAGAATGAAGTTACCAGTACCATTAATAATACCCGCTAACCATTCAATACGATTACCCGCTAAACCTTCACGAATCGCTTTAATAATAGGTATACCACCTGCAACGGCGGCTTCAAATGCAACAATGACGCCTTTAGCCTGAGCTGCAGCAAAAATTTCATTACCATGTTTCGCGATTAATGCTTTATTAGCGGTAACAACATGTTTGCCGTTTTCAATCGCCCGCATCACTAAATCAAGCGCAAGCGTATCACCACCAATGAGCTCAACAACAATGGCTACTTCAGGATCTTCAACAACATCCTGAGGTGTTGTTGTGACTGTAATCCCTTCGGTTGAACATATGCGGGGCTTATTTAAATCACGCGCTGCTGCATGAGTCACAACAATACCGCGGCCGGCGCGACGTGTAATTTCTTCTGCATTACGTTGTAATACATTAACCGTACCGCCACCGACAGTACCTAACCCCAGTAAACCAACTTTAACCGGATCCACTATTTATACCTCTACTTCAATTTTATGTTTCTTAAACATGTCACGAATACCACGAACAGCTTGACGCGTGCGGTGTTCATTTTCGATTAAACCAAAGCGCACATGATCATCACCATAATCACCAAAACCGATACCGGGTGAGACTGCCACTTTCGCTTCTTTTAATAATAACTTTGAAAAATCTAGCGAGCCCATTTCTTTAAATTGTTCAGGAATAGGAGCCCAAACAAACATCGTTGCTTTTGGCTTTTCAACTTTCCAACCTAAAGCATTTAACCCTTCGCACAAGACGTCACGACGGCTTTGATACATGTCGCTTATTTCTTTAACGCATTCTTGAGGGCCTTCAAGTGCGGCAATTGCAGCAACTTGAATTGGCGTAAACATACCGTAATCAAGATACGATTTCATTCGCGCCAAAGCGGCAACTAAAATCGGGTTACCCACCATAAAGCCTACTCGCCACCCAGGCATATTGTAGCTCTTGGAAAGTGAATAAAATTCAACGGCAACTTCTTTAGCGCCTTCAACTTGTAAAATGGATGGTGCTTTATAACCATCAAAAACAATATCGGCATAGGCAATGTCATGCACTACCCAAATTTCATGTTCTTTAGCAATCGCGACAACTTTCTCAAAAAATTCGAGTTCAACACATTGTGTTGTCGGGTTACCGGGAAAATTCAAAACCAGCATTTTTGGTTTTGGCCAGGAATCTTTAATTGCTCTTTCTAATTCTTCAAAAAAATCTGTATCGGCAGTCAAAGGTACATGGCGAATATCAGCACCCGCAATAACAAACCCATAAGGATGAATTGGATACGATGGATTAGGAACTAAAACAGCATCGCCCGGCCCCACTGTTGCCATCGCAAGATGAGCAAGACCTTCCTTTGAGCCAATGGTAACAATGGCTTCAGATTCAGGATCCAAATCGACATCAAATCGTGACTTATACCAGTTACATATGGCTCGACGTAAACGAGGAATACCACGAGATAAAGAATAGCGGTGTGTATCGGGGCGTTGAGCTACCTCGATCAATTTATCGACGATGTGCTTGGGTGTAGGTTGATCGGGATTACCCATACCAAAATCGATAATATCTTCCCCACGCGCACGTGCCTCTGCCTTCAATTCATTAACAATATTAAAGACATAAGGAGGTAAGCGTTTAATTCTTGGAAAATCTTCTATCAAGGGGGTATCCAGCTCGAAAATCGGTTAATGGGGCTGATAATCAGCCAAACATAATTAGGTGGAAAATTCCTGCTCCACCCACTTCACAAAGCTGGTAACATTAACGGTTCATTAAGCATACTGTCAATGACAGATCCTTATAAAACAAGGCTATAGCCTGATTATTATGGAATTTGAAGGAATATAATCTGTGAAATTCGTTCTAGATACAGGTCTGAATATTATTATCCACGGTTATGATATATCCGAGGTGACTATCACGGGTATTCATGCAGAACATCCTGATGTTAAATCTGGTCTAATTGATGAATGGGATGCTGATAATCATTTAGGCATTATCCGAAAAAGCATCACAATAAGAACAAATGGCATTCTCAATGACTGGGCTCCTCAGAGCAGAGCAGATTTTAAAGCTGAGCATTTTACCCGTTTTGCAGAAGATAAACCTGAGATTGTATTATTTGGAACTGGACAGCATTTACACTTCCCACCTCAAGAGTGCTTAGCAGTAATACAACAGCAAAATATTGGCTATGAAGTGATGGATACTGCAGCGGCATGTCGTACATTTAACGTGTTAGCAGCAGAAGGTAGGGATGTGATTTTGGCAATGTTGATGATTGAAAAAAGCTAAGAAAGATTACTACTAAAGGTAACATCCCTGTCCGAAAGCATTCCATTTAACATCTTCACTTACATGTTGATATTAGATACTCTTCGGAAGTTCTGCTACTTAGTCAGTAAAAACCAATTAAGCCAGATACTTTGCGTGTTAAATATCGGGGTAAATATTTAACGTGCCTTTTCGGAGCTTTTTTACGAGTAATCCGTACCAGTATCCATGTTGCACTTATCCTTTAGTGCAGTCCATTCCAAACATTCCATGTTTACGCTATCCCTGTTCGTATTACCCAACACGACTTAACATCCTTTTATGTATTATTCCTTATCAAAATAATCCATCCGCAGATACTAATGCTATCATTTTTCAATTGCAAACAAATGTTAACTGTTGTTTGAACCACATCATGGTTTTTTATTTATGGTCTTCAATTCAAAGACCTACATATACGTCTGCAACACAAACAATCTTAATATCATTTGTAACGTACTGATAATCGTAACAACATGTGAAGACTCATTTAGATTAATGCAGAATAAAAAAAGCACCATTCTCAATGAGCAGCGCTTTAATAATTGGTGCCGATGGCGACGCACTAATGTCGCGGAAGACACGACTGCATGGACGCAGGAGCAGTTGCCGAGGACGCCGAGAGCGAGCAGACTCGACAATTTTGTAAGGAACAAAATTGGACGCACTTTAGTGCGCCCCCTTAGAATAAGGGGGTAAAGGCCAAGGATGGCCTGAATCAACTTGCACGCGAGCCAGTTCTACCAGACATAAAAAAAGCGCTACCCTTGATGAGCAACGCTTTTTACTATTTGGTGCCGATGGCCAGACTCGAACTGGCACGGGTCTCCCCACCACCCCCTCAAGGTGGCGCGTCTACCAATTTCACCACATCGGCTAAAGCTTTAAAGTTCTAGTCTGATACTGGAACATCTGATGTTGATTTTGCAGGGA